>DATMWO010000271.1:0-3392 GCA_035562475.1 Methanoregula sp. | reverse complement strand
CCCGGGATTGCTCCTGATATTGTACTTTCTGAGGGTGACATCATAGGAGAATTAGAGGTCCTGCATACACCTGGTCATACACCAGGAAGCATTTGCCTCTTTTCTGAGCGGGACCATGTTCTTATCAGCGGAGATACTGTTTTTTCCGACGGGTGTTTCGGAAGATATGATTTCCCGGGGGGTAGCAGGATTGAACTTGAACAATCACTCAACCGGCTCTCGCTTCTTGATGTGGAGGGGCTTTACCCCGGCCACGGGGAACCGGTTGAAACCGGCGGACGCCGTCACATCGCTGCAGCGCTGGGATTGATGAAGAGCGGTTATGGATAAAGGAATTTACTGCCTTGTTTTTCGAAACCCCGGCTGCACTATCAGAACTGGTGCATTGGGGGCGATTACGTTTCGGGCCGGTTGGCACATCTATGTTGGATCTGCGCTGGGTAGCGGGGGGTTACAACGGCTTGAACGTCATATCTCGCTCGCCAGACTGCATGATAAACAACCGAAATGGCATGTTGACTATCTCCTCACTGCACCCCGTTTTTCTCTTGCGTATGCAGTCTATGCAGTCACAGTGGATCCTCTGGAATGCGAACTTGCTCGTGAACTGAATGAGGACAGCATTCCTAAGTTCGGTAGCAGTGACTGTTCCTGCACATCCCATCTCTTGTACCGGCAGGGTAATCCAAAGCAAGAGATCCTCGCTGCATTCCGCGAACTCCAGCTCGACCCGGTCATCAAAACTATCATTAATGCACAAGTATAGGATAACATATGAAAGTGCTCGGGATATCGGGAAGCATGCGTAAGGATGGCAATACCGCAGATCTGGTCAATGTCATCCTTAAACGCTGTGATGATGCGGGTATTAAAACAGAATTTGTCTCGCTCGCGGGAAAAAAAATCCACCCGTGTCTGGGCTGTGAGAAATGCAAGGAGAAGAAGTGGTGCGTGATAGAGAACGATGACTGGGACGAAGTGATTCAGAAAGTGCTCGATAGCGACGTGCTTGTTATTGGCTCACCCACCTATTACTATGATGTCTGCGGCCACCTGAAAAACTTCATCGACCGCACGTATTCCCTCTATCACGACCGGAAGCTTGCGGGAAGAAAAGGTATCGCTGTAGCGGTTCAGGCACAAAAAGGTGCAAGCAGGACAATCCAGACGCTTGAGGGGTTCTTAAGCACGCATGAATTTTCATCGCTGGGTTCGGTGAAAGGCAATGGGTACCATAAAGGTGAAGTGCTGTCTGATGAGGAGGCAGTAGAAAAAGCTCAGAAAATCGGGGATAAAATCGTCCGACTTGTGAAACGCAACCACGATTGATCTTATAAAATGCTGTTTCCCTCATTCATGTTTTTTTCCAGTCATCAATTTAATATCGATCCTGATTACACAAACATTTCTAAGGTCTTCATCGGACAACTCGTGAATCCCACTCCCATAGTGGTGCATGATGCAGTTTAATCCCTGTTTCTTTTCCTCACGGTCAGATATGAAATATGCCCTGCCAAAACCGATCACACTTTTATATCGCATCCCCCATGCACACGGTTTCTCAGTGCGTATGATTGTTTGACACAGGTCAACCTCAAAACAACACTGTGGATTTTTCTTCAAAATCGCAATTTTTTTTCCGGACATGGCTGAATGAAGGTAAATTGTTCCGTCAATATAACCAAAACAAAGCGGTACAATATATGGCTCTACGCCATCCGACAATCCAATCCTGCAGACATGCGCTTCGTTGAGGATAGATTCAATCTCGATGATGTCAGTAATCTCACGATCGCTTCTTCTCATACACCCTCGTGGGGAGATTCTTTATTGATAGTGCAAGGTCCCTGTCAGACCGTTTCATAGAGCGTCGTACGGCGTTTGAGTGTCCGTCCGATATCCTCGGCAATCCGCTGCATCTCGGAAGGATCGAGGTAGTCTGTATTGATTGCCCCCGCCCCTTTTGATATGCTCTCTTCGAACATCGTCCCGCCAAGATCGTTGGCACCGGCAACCAAACCTAACTGGGCCATCTTGATTCCTTCTTTTACCCAGGAAACCTGGATATTCTTAAAGTTGTCCAGAAAGAGACGTGCAACAGCGACCATCAGGATATCCTCTCTTCCGGTCGCTCCCGCCCGCGCGAGTCCTGCACGGTAGAGAGGGGTATTCATGTGAATAAACGAGAGAGGGACAAATTCTGTGAATCCGTTTGTCTCTTCCTGAATTTCACGCAGGATTGCCAGGTGATGTACCCGGTCTTCATCGCTCTCGCAGTGACCATACATGATCGTTGCAGTTGTGGGAATGCCCATGGCATGCGCCTCCCGGATAATGCGCACCCACTCCTCTGTTGAGACCTTCTGTGCACAGATTTTTTTACGGACGGTATCAACCAGGATCTCCGCTGCTGTCCCGCACATAGATCCAAGTCCAGCTTCCTTCATAACGGCCAGCACTTCCTGTGTGCTCATTCCGCTCTTTTTAGCAGCATATGCAACTTCCATCGGATTACTTGCATGAAGATGGATGCCGGGTGCAGCCTCATGAATCCAGCGGTAGACATCACAATAAGATTCGGCATTAAAATCCGGATGTAGGCCGCTGACCGTACAGATCTCGGATACTTCGCGCATTTTTGCGAGGGACGCCTTCTTCTGGATCTCGGATTTGTCGTGATAATAGATGCCTTCATCACCGGGCTTTTTTGAAAAACCGCAGAAACCACAGGCATTGACACAGAGATTGGTCACATTGATATTCTGGTTCCTGACATAGGTAACTGCGTTGCCAACCCGTCGTTCACGCATCTCGTCTGCAGCGGCCGCAATCTCCCAGACCTGTCTATTCCGGACCTGAAACAGATCCAGTGCATCGTCGTTACTCATACGGTGGCCGGTTTTGATATCATCAAGCAGAGTCCGCAGGTGATTCTCCATTGCTCACTCCAGGATATTCTTCAGACATTGTAGCATCCTCAAGAAAAATACCTGTATCGTATTCTTACGCCACATGATTATTAATCCCCCTGCACCAATCATCTCTACTGGAGAGATATGGAACAGGTTGAAGTTCAACTGACCAGAAAGGTTGCAGATGGATTTATTATTCCTCTCGGCCCGGCGAATCTTGTTGCGGTAATGACCGATGTGGGGATGGTTGGTTGTGGAGCTTTTGACGTTGCTGCACTGGATTCTTTCAGCTATCCTGCAGCAAAGGTGAGACCCGCAATCGGACCGACAATAGTAGATACCGACGATATCCTGAAAGGGATAATCAAGGAGGCAAACCGATCTGCTTTGGGACGCGGGATCCGTACCGGTATGACCGGGCGGCAGGCGCTGGAACTTCTCTGATATCTTGTTTTAAAAGAATTCTATAGTTTCATAAAG
>DATMWO010000270.1:0-3558 GCA_035562475.1 Methanoregula sp. | reverse complement strand
TACCACAACAGAGCGGGATCTCTCGGTAACCATGCAGCGTCTCAGGGAGGCAAAAGTGGTCTTTGGCAAGGATGCCCCTCTTGCGGGACCGGTACAGGGGGGCAGCTTTACTGACCTTCGGGAACGCGCTGGGCGTGAAGTGACGGATCTTGGTTTTTCCTTTTGTCCGATAGGTGCGGTTGTCCCGCTCATGGAATCATACCGGTACCGGGATCTCGTGAGCGTGGTCATGGCAGCTAAACGGACACTCTCACCATCGGTATGTGTTCACCTTTTTGGTGCTGGTCACCCGTCAATGTTTGCCCTTGCCACGGCAATGGGCTGCGACCTTTTTGATTCTGCTGCATATGCTCTCTCTGCAAAAGAGGGGCGATACCTCACCACTCATGGTAGTTTCAGAATTAATGAGCTTGCGGATCTCCCCTGCCCTTGCACGGTATGCCGTTCGTATACCATTGAAGAATTATGCACTGCCCCGGATCGTGAGCGCCTGCTCGCGCTCCACAACCTGTATGTGACACTCGCAGAGATATCACGGATTCGTCAGGCAATTTTTGACGGGACGCTCTGGGAACTTGTAGATGAACGATGCCGGGGGCATCCGCAACTTCTCTCTGGCTACCGTGCGCTTCTGACCAGAACAGTATCACTGGAAAAATATGACCGTGTCTCCAAACGCCGGTTCTTCTACCGGGGAGACGAGTCCTGCAGTCGTACAGAAGTATTCCGTTACCAGCAGATGCTTTCAAGGCTTCATCTCGGAGAGCACGTTCTTGTTGCGTTTGAAGGGGGAATGCGGGATGAATTTAACGATACCCTGTTTTTCAAACCACCGTTTGGTCCATATCCAAAAGAACTCAAAGAGACATTTCCTATCGGACCAAGCGAAATTCCCGAGTGGGACGATACTATGGTAAGACAAGGATGCCGGGGGATCAAAATACTTATAGAGAGTCATCCGGATAGTCGGTTTGTTGTTTCCTGCAATGACTGCTGGGAAGCAATTGTCCGTCAGGAACTTGGTGATATTGAGGTGCGTAATGAACAGGTTTGATATCAGGAACCGGGACGGTCTTGCACGAAGCGGCATCTTCCAGACAGATACTATTTCCCTGAAGGTGCCGGCTGCTCTTGCAGTTGAACCCCTCTTTCCTGATCTCGATACGCGTGAAGGAACCAACGTCCCTCTCTGTTCTCCACTCTCCCTGGTAAAACACTACCCCCCCAAGAATAACGGACAACCGGTCACCATCCACCCACATCTTGACAATGCTGCACACAGTGGCGATGGCGTAATGGTGGCAGACTGGCACACGGTTTTATCAAATCCAAGAAATTATGTCGACTGGCTCATCGGGCTCAAAGAAAAAACGCCGATAGATACTGTATGGTATGCCCCTGCGTCCGGATTGCCTTCAAATGTACACATCCTGTGTTACTCAGGATTTGACCTGTTTGATTTCCGGGCAGTGGATCTCAAAACAGCCCAGAAGAGGTTTTGTATACCGGAGGGGGAGTTTCCTGCTGATGCACTTGATAGTGGAATCTGCACCTGTAGCGGCTGCCAGGAGAAAAATCTGAAGATGCATAACCGGCAGGCACTCCTTCGCGAGATTGCTCTTGTTACCCGGTTCATTGAAGAATCACAGCTCCGCGATCTGGTTGAATCACGGTGCCGTCTGAATGCGGCACATGTTGCCATCATGCGAAATCTCGACAACAGGTACCACTTTATGGAACGCTCGATGCCTGTTGCGCGGAGTTGCGTGATGCGGGCAAATTCGGGAGAATCCCTGCAGAGGGCTGAAGTCCGGCGTTTTGCCGAAAGGGTAATCAGCCGGTATCTCCCGCCAAAAACTGATGTAGCGGTTCTCCTTCCGTGTTCGGCAAAAAAGCCCTACTCACTCTCCCAGAGCCACCGCAAATTCGGGAGGGCTATTGCAGGTCGCGCCCATGAACTGATTGTAACGTCGCCGCTCGGGCTCGTTCCCCGCGAGCTTGAGTGCACCTATCCTGCAGGGCATTATGATGTACCGGTCACCGGTTACTGGGACGCAGAAGAATGTACGGTTATTGCCGGGATCCTCACTCGCTATTTCACACGGCACCGGTATCGCCGGATTATTGCTCACCTGGAAGGAGGTGCACTCAGGGTAGCCCGCATCGCAGCCGAGGAATGCGGGATTACTCTGGAATATTCATGCCATGGGCAACCGACCAGCGATTCCGCCCTCAACGCGCTTGACTCTTCGCTTGCAGGAGAACGGCGGATAAAAGATGACCGTCTTCGTGGCATGATTTCCTACCAGTTTAATAGTGATCTTGACACGAAAGGCATCACGATGCGGGGGCATTATCCAGAACTTTTTTACAGCAAAAATAATGTCCAGGTTTTCTCGATTGACTCCGGCACCGGCTTACTCCGACCCACCTTTGACGGTTGGAATCTGATCCCCGAGGGATACCGCGTGCATATTGATGATTTTATTCCTGAAGGTGATGTGCTCATTCCTGGAGTTGTAAAAGCAGATTCCGGGATTCGTGACGGTGATGAAGTGCTTGTTGTTGGAGCGCGGGCTCACGCTACCGGGCGTGCAGCACTACCGGCAGAGGAGATTCTGCGTTCTCGCCGCGGTGTTGCAGTCCGGGTGCGTAAGATAAAGAGATTGTAAGGTACATTTATTCGATGCATTGTTTTAAAAAATAAAAGTAAGGAGTGACAAGGTTGTTTTTCGTAGAGAAGACCGAGCAGCTTGCAGATAAGGTTTACCAGATGTGGGTCAGGGCTCCCCATGTTGCCCATCATGCACAGGCAGGACAGTTTGTCATTTTCAGGATAGATGAAAAAGGCGAGCGAATCCCGCTTACCATTTCAGCAGTCGACGGAGACTCGATCCGGGTGATTTTCATGACGGTGGGAAAGACCACCACACACCTGGCATCACTATCCGTGGGTCATTATATACGCGATGTTGCAGGCCCTTTAGGAAAACCCAGCGAAATAAAAAAATATGGGACCTGTGTTATGGTCGGAGGGGGTGTTGGTACTGCCAGTCTCCCTATCATTGCACGTGTATTAAAAGCGGCAGGCAACCGGGTCATTGGGATAATTGGTGCCCGCAATGCAGGTCTTCTAATTCTTGAAGATGAGATGCAGCTGGCGTGCGACGAGCTTCACATAACCACTGATGATGGTAGTAAAGGATTTCATGGGTTTGCTGCCGATTTCTTAAAACAGGTGATGGCAAAGGAACGGGTTGATTGCGTCTGGATTATCGGTCCTGCTATCATGATGAAGGTCACCTCCGAATGTACGAAACCTGCCGGTATCAAAACATTTGTCAGCCTCAACCCGATTATGGTCGATGGAACCGGCATGTGTGGATCGTGCAGAGTACAAATTAACGGAAAAACAAAATTTGCCTGTGTTGACGGTCCGGAATTTGATGCACACCAGGTAGACTTCAATAGCCTGATGCAACGGTTGCGGATGTACCAGCCGGAAGAAAAAGAGTCCCTAGAACGCTATCAGGCACATATCTGTACCTGCAAAGGAGG
>DATMWO010000269.1:0-7133 GCA_035562475.1 Methanoregula sp. | reverse complement strand
GATCCAAACTCTCGATCCCGAATCAAAACATGTAGAAGCTGCAAGTGCGGGAGGCACTACCACGATTGCACTTGATTTCGGGAGAATACAGGTAAATGGGCACCATATCCATATTTTTGGAACTCCTGGACAGGAACGGTTTGAGTTCGCCCGGGAGATTATCGGGAAAGGGATGGATGGCGCGATACTGCTTATTGATGCAACAAGCCCGATTGATGATTTAATTCGACACCTCCACAATTCGCTTACTGCTGCAGGAATACCGTTTGTAATTTTTTTAAACAAATGCGACTGTATCGGAGCACGACCAGAAATTATCGAAAAAGAGTTCCGTGCAGTAGTCATCAGGAAGGTCTCGGCAAAAGACCGGAAACAATCTCTTGAGGCAGTCTGCACATTTGCACAGACCCTGCCCCCGCACCCGACCGGGCATCTACATTCATAATTTTTTTACACCCAACTAAAAACGGAACCAGAAGAAGAACGAGAATCAGCATCTCTATAGATCACTTTTTAGGATTCCGTGGAATAAGAATACTATACAAGTCTGTCTTTGAGAAGCACTCTTGTAAAAAAAATCACGGAGAATTAAATGATCTCAGTTCTTTATGTTGATGATGAAGAGACTCTCCTTGATATCGGCAAGTTATTCCTTGAACGTTCAGGTGATTGTTCAGTCGATATTGCAATCTCCGCCCGTGAAGGGATTAAACAGATGGGAAAAAAGACCTATGATGCGATTGTCTCCGATTACCAGATGCCTTCGATGGACGGAATCGAATTTCTCAAAAAAATCCGTGCAACAAGCACGATCCCGTTCATCCTTTTCACCGGCAAAGGGCGTGAGGAGGTAGTCATCGAGGCAATTAACAGTGGGGCTGATTTCTATTTACAGAAAGGTGGGGATCCCAAGTCGCAGTTTGTGGAGCTCAAGCATAAAATTGTGCAGGCAGTGAACCGAAGGCGTACTGAGGATGAACTACGGAAGAGCGAGACAAGATACCGGCAGCTTGTTGATTTATTACCCCAAACTGTTTTTGAAATTGATCAGACCTTTACCATTACTTCCATCAATCCTGTTGCACTGAAATCCTTTGGATATACCCTGGAGGATTTAAAAAAAGGGGTGAATGTCTTCCAGGTGTTTTCTGGTGAGGACCATCAGCGCATAGGGGAAAATATCCAGAAAATTTTACGGGGAGAACCGACCGGGGCTCTTGAATACACGGCAAAAAGAAAAGACGGGAGCACGTTTCCTGTAATTACCTATTCAGTACCAATTATTCATGAAAATATACCGGTAGGACTCAGGGGAGTACTCGTCGACATCACTGAACGTAAAGTAGCAGAGCAGGCTACCCTTCAGGCACTCTCATTATTAGAAGCTACCCTTGAATCAACCGCTGATGGTCTCCTGGTAATCGATTGCGGGGGAAAGATTGTAAATTTCAATCGGAAATTTGCCCAGATGTGGCGAATTCCTCAAAATATTCTCGACACAGGTGATGATACCACGGCAATCAACCATGTGCTCAGTCAATTGATGGAACCGAATGATTTTTTATCAAAGGTTCATGAATTATACAAAAACCCCCATGAGGTCAGTTTTGATGTTCTGAGATTCAGGGATGGACGTATTTTTGAACGCTACTCCCAACCGCAGAAACTCGGGAATGAGGTTGTAGGACGGGTATGGAGTTTCCGTGATGTAACCGATCGCACCCGGGCTAAAGATGCTCTGACGGAAAGTGAAATCAGGTACCGGACCATCTTTGAAAATACCGGCACCGCAATGGTGATCATCGAAGAGGATACTACGGTCGGCTTTGCCAATAAAGAATTCTTCCGGTTGACCGGTTATTCCCAGGATGATATTGACAGCAGGAAATCCTGGACAGAGTTTGTATATAAAGACGACCTTCACCGCATGATCGAACAACACAAGATCCGACGGTCAGGGTCCGGTGATGCTCTCCGGCAATATGAGTTCCGGCTCCTCACAAAATCCGGTGAGATCCGTAATATGCTGCTGACAATCGAAATGTTTCCGGGCACAAAAAGGAGCATAGCGTCCCTGATTGACATCACCGATCGCAAACAGATTGAAGAAGCATTGCGGGAAAGTGAAGCGAAGTACCGCAATCTTTCAGAGACTACCCATGATGTTATAGTTACTACGGATTTTGACGGGAAAATAACCTATGCAAATCCTGCTGCCAAAAAACTGGTAGGCGTTCAGGAAATTATCGGGAAGTCCATGAAAGATTTCATGCACCCTGATCTGGTACAGAAGCACCAGAAGATGCTCGAAGCTAGACGACAGGGTTTCTCCGATATTCTTTCGTATGAATGGCATTTTATCTCACCTAAAGATGGATCATCCGTGTCATTGGATGTCATATCATCCCTTCTCCTGGATCATGGGAAGCCTTTTGGAGTTCTTTTCAATGCATGGGACATAACTGATCGCAGGCGGGTTGAAGAAGCGCTCCGTGAGAGCGAGGAAAAGTACCGTGTAGTTGCAGAAGGCGCAAGTGATGGGATTGCTATTATCCAGGAAGGGAGACTGGAGTATGTCAACCCATGTCTTGCCCATATGGCCGGATATTCCGTTGAGGAACTTTCAGGGGCTTCGTTTATTGAGTTTATTTCTAAGGAATCTGTTGTTGATCTGATCGCGGTTGTGAAAAAAGCGTTCACCGGGGAACCCGTTCCATCCATCTTCAAGACCAGAATACGGCACCACGATGGTTACCTTCTGGATATAGAGGTAAGTGGCTCCCCCATAACCTGGAAAGGCAAAAAAGCATTGCTCGGGTTTATCAGAAATATCAGCGCGCGGACAGATACAGAAGAGAGCAGGAAGGGAAAGGAAAAAACCTGATTTTTCTGCAGATAGTACCGCTTCGTCAGCAAGTTACATGAATGATCGCTATAAACGACCGGTGTTCTTTTTTGAGCATATCCAGGATTTCCGGGGTTGGCCGTATAAATTTTTCAAACCTGCTGAGCTCCCTTTCTGCTTCCGGTGTGATCGGAAGATCCCCGTATTGCCCGGTTCCGATATAGACAATTTCGGGTTTTTCTTTTTTTAACACTTCCAGTTCCTGATCCGAGAGCGGAGTGTGCCCGTATGTACTTTTCATTTCTTTGGATTTTTTCTTTGAACGTTTGGTAACCGTGCCATCACGATGAATAATCACATCATGCTCATACCGTACTTGGTCGATCTCTATCCAGCCGAATTCTGATTTCATATATGGATGGTCATTTGCATGAACGACCATAAAAAGGAAATGGGTGGATAAAAGAAACGAAAAGCACTGGAGATTAAAAAAATTTTTCTTAGACCATCACTGCACGGATAATAGTGACATTCTGAACCGGGCGGTCGCCGGCACCGGTTTTTGTTTTACCGATTTTGTCAACAACATCCATACCCTCGACCACTTTCCCAAAGACCGGGTGTTTGGCATCGAGGAAGTTGTTGTTGATAAGGTTAATGAAGAACTGGCTGCCACCGGTGTTCGGGCCGGCGTTTGCCATGGAGATTGTCCCCCGATCATTCCGGTTGGTTTTCGTGAATTCATCATTTATCTTGTAGCCAGGTCCACCCATGCCGGTGCCAGTCGGATCACCCCCCTGGATCATGAAGCCATCAATGACCCGGTGGAAGATCACACCGTCGTAATAGCCTTTCTTCACGAGCGATTCAAAGTTCCCTGCGGTGATAGGCATGGCAGGGTCGAGCGCAATAGTGATATTACCCATATTCGTTTCGAGCTTTACCAGTTTCTGAGATTCGGCAGATGGTGTCATAGATACTATCCCGGCCGTTGTTGTGGCCTGTGTTGTCGCTGGAGCGGACTGTGTGCACCCTGCACAGAGAATAAAACCTGCAATAAGGATGCCTGACAGGATGTAGGTACGCATGGGGGACATCGCTATTAATGTTAGAGCTAAAAGAAAATAAAGATTACAGGAAGGAACGCTTCCAGGGGATGATATGACTCTTAGTGCACAGGAATTGTACCAACGCGGGACAGCACTGGTCTGTGTAGGGCGGTATGCTGAAGCTATCGAATGGTTTAATCGTGCTCTTGAACGTGATCCCCGTTACAAAGAAGCACTTGTAGCCTTAGCTGCAGCTGTAGATCGTCTCGGTCTTTTCCGGGAAGCGGTTCTCAGCAGTGACCAGGCGATTGAGATTGATGAGCAGTATCCCGATGCCTGGTTTGTAAAAGGATTCGCGCTGTTCCGGCTTTCGGAGTATACCGATGCGGGCGGATGTTTCCAGACACTGGTCGGATTGGATCATTCCCATGCAGAGGCATGGTTCATGAAAGGGAACTGTCATTACCAGCTCGGCGAGTTCACTGATGCAATCTACTGCTACGAAAAAACGATCGCTATCCACCAAAAATATCCAAAAGCGCTCTATAACCTGGCTGTAACTCTTGCTGAAACCGGTCAATATGAAGAAGCAATCCGGTTCTATGACCAGTGCCTTGCGATGAACCCGGGGGTTGGCACAGTCATGACAAATAAGGCCGTTGCCCTTGCACGTCTCGGGCGGTATACACAGGCAGAAGTGATGCTCAGGGAAGCGCTGGATCTTGATCCCCGTGATGTGACCGCATGGACCAACCTGGGACTCTGCTTAAGCCGGCTCAGGCACGAACAGGAAGCGATTGCCTGCTTTGAAAAAGTCCGTCAACTTTCGGGTGTCGACACATTGCGCGATATCGTACCGTGATAACCTGCTCTTTGCCAAGCGTTTATACCGGTCTTCTTTTCTCCATACATGATGATCACTGACGATACCCCCCTTTTAGTCTCTCATGCGGAAAATGAGTGAAATAATCCCTATATGGGCTCCGATCCCCCTCTCAATTTTCACTTTCTCTAGAGAAAACCCCGTAAATCCCTCCTTTTCGGATCGTGTGGAGAATATGCTCAATTATCGCTCTGTTTACCAAAATACGGCAAATTTGCACCCCCTGTAAAGCCCGCCAAAGACCCTGGAACCGATGCAGATTTCACCCTATAGTTTAAGCCCATACGGACCCCATAAACCCTGACAGAACACCACTATGGGGGTCATTTTCTCCGATGATAATAATAAAAAAAGCAGATGGAGGGAGTCAGGAAATGGCAATATTGTCGTTTCTTTGGGGTAAATGCATTCAGGAGTGATAGATTCTCCTCAATTCGGGCTTATTATGGTAAAAGGACAGGATCAGGATCCGGGCAGGCACAAAATCGCGAATTAGGGATCACTTTTTTTTAACAATCTCGAATTTTTGGAGTTTTTAGGGGAAACTGGCTTTTACAAGAGCCTGAAAAATGTCATTAATAGACCCTTTTGGATGGCAAATTTCCACTTTTATGGCCTGGGGTACTGAGAAGGGAAAAACGGGCTGTGTATGGGTCCCAGTTTTTTCGGCGGAAGGATAGTGCAGCCCCGAAAAGTATCGGTTGCAACCGGGGAACCTGCGGACGGTGTGCGATACGATGGGGTAGATTGGAATAACGGTAAATTTTTACCTTGGACCCGGGGGTGAACCGGGCCTTGGCTATGTTGTTTCCTGTACAGGTATGAAAACCGGCTTCCAGAGAAATGGGAGATGTTCAGATTTTTTGAGAACATATCCCTGTACTACGGACCCCTCAATCTGCCCCCTCGAGCGTGAATTTCCATGAACAATACAGCGTCCCGGGCAGGGTTTCCGGTGGGCACGACAGGCACTCAGTTATTATACGGGCATCAATAGTGCGGGCAAACACAGGAAATTCGACAAGCCCGACTGATCTGCAGGGAAACTCCGGCATCCCTTTCCTTTTTCGGGTTGTCTGCACCCGGCAGGTTTTCAGAGTAACAATGAGAGTTTTTTCATCCGTTCGGTGAATTTCCAGCTCATTGAGGAGGGAAATAAGCCGGTTCTTAAACGCGATTTCCAGCGCACCCAGCCCGCCTTTATCCGGCAGGACAAGCCGCTCCTTTATCCGCCGGGCCTCAATAACGGCAAATTGCTCCCAGACCTGCCGGTCCATAGCAAGGGCTGCATCCATCCCGTTTGCCTGCTCAACAGCCTGGAACCAGAGGCCGTCCATGGCAACCCAGTTCTTTGCTGCATCTGTGAGCGCTTGTGACACCACTTCCTGCACCGGTCTCATGTATTGTGCATAGACTGAGGAAGGGCAAAAATCTGCCGGCTGGTGCGATCACCTGTCTGCGTCCAGCTGCACCTGGATCCTGCCTGCAACAGACTCAGCAGTCTTATCGAGCGGGAAAAGCCGGATATCTTCTGCAGAGGCAACACCCACCCCAAGTTGGACAGCTCTGGCTATCTGCTCCTGTTCAAAAATCCTGCCTTCCATCACATCACGCATGGTCCCGTACGAACGGAGCAGGGCAACTCCTACCGCATCGATGGCGACCCGGTCAGAACCGGCAATGATTACTTCCGGGTGAATGAGCTTGCCTGTATCCGGCCCTCCGGTCGCAAAACCCTCCGTTGCATCCATCACGATGAGGTCTGTGCGGTAGAATTTGTTGATCTCTGCTATCATCAGCCGCTGGTGGGGAGAGCTGTGCAGTTCACCCATGAAATCATAGTTGACTTTGGGAACCCGTTTTGCGATAAGACCTACAGAATTTTTCAGTGACATGGTGAAATGCCCGCCAAACCGGTGAGTCTTGAGACAGCAGGTTTGTATCACTCTGTCAGCCTGTGCAACAACACTTGCAAGAAAAAAACCCCGGGACCAGTGCAGAACGGGAGCCTGGATCTCTCTCCAGCCGGTGCGTTCGAGTTCGTCGAGAACAACTGTCGAAAATCCCCGATCCTCTGCCAGTGCAATAACCCCCCTTGTTTCCAGCACGCCGCGGGTATTCCCCATACCGCTGCGTTCGGCAAGAGTGAGCTTTTTAGGTTTTTCTGCAAGGATTGCTGAACAGAGAGCATCCAGTACGTCGATATGAGTGGATGCAGGTGGAGGATCTGCACTATTGTAATTTGCCTAGAGAGCGATCTCAGAACCCGAAAAAAACCGACATGTCAAAGTCCTTCAGAACACGCTGCACTCCTATGATGCGATCCGATGCACCGGCAATGAATATCTCAGAACTC
>DATMWO010000268.1:0-7267 GCA_035562475.1 Methanoregula sp. | reverse complement strand
GCATTAAGGTAATGATGCTGGTTTTTTACCTGATTTTCATCCACCTTTTTGATCCTGTTTTCTGTTTTCCCTGCAAACTCCCCTGCTCTTTTCCCGAAAACCTGGGTATCAGCAAGCGCATTTCCTCCAAGACGGTTTGCCCCGTGGACCCCCCCGGTGACTTCACCGCAGGCAAATAATCCGGGAAGTGTTGTCCGGCATTCCGGTGTTATCCGAAGGCCACCCATGATATGGTGAGCGGTGGGAGCGACCTCCATAGGTTTTTCCCTGATATCAACGCCGAATTTGAGGAATTGTTCGAGCATGACCGGGAGCCGGGTCTCTATCTGCTCACGGGGAAGATGGGTAACATCAAGATATACCCCGCCATTTTTTGTCCCTCGCCCTTCATTTATTTCCGTTGCGATCGCACGGGCAACGACATCGCGTGTGGAAAGCTCCATCCGTTCGGGATCATACCGTTTCATGAATCGCTCACCGAGGGTATTGAGCAGGAGACCTCCTTCACCACGTACTGCTTCGGTCACGAGCCTCCCCCGTGCATCGTAGGGGAACACCGCCCCGGTCGGGTGAAACTGGACCATCTCCATATCGATCAGTTCAGCACCGGCCCGGTATCCAATAGCAAAACCGTCCCCTGTTCCGCTCGATGAATTTGTGGAGATATCAAACACTTTTGTCCCGCCACCAGTTGCAAGGATTGTGCTGTCCGCCTTCATTAAGATGAGATTGCCTTTTTCGTCCAGTGCCATTGCACCGATGACCGCTTCCCCGGTTTTAAGCAGGTCGATAACCGTGAACTCCTGCAGCAGGGTAACTTTCGATGAATCCAGCCGCTCGACTAAGGTGGTCATCATCTCATGGCCGGTCCGGTCACCGGCATAACAGGTTCGCGGGAATCGCTGACCGCCGAAGGGTCTCTGGGCGATTTCATCAGTATCGGTAAAATCAAACACCGCTCCCCACTTTATGAGATCACCCATTCGCAACGGAGCTTCCTTTACGAGAATATGTACCAGCTCGGGATCGTTGAGGTACGCACCTCCTTTGAGGGTATCCTCAAAATGAATCCCGCAGGAATCCTGCTCCCGGAGGACTGCATTATATCCTCCTTCCGCCATCGTAGTACAGCCTCCTTTACCGACGATGGTCTTTGAAATGAGCACCGTGTCACCATATTTTGATGCTTCAATCGCGGCTCTTACACCAGCGCCGCCGCTCCCGATCACCAGGACATGGCAATCAATAACCTCCCCTGCAAGCATCTTATTATTTTGTGGATCGTATAGTTACATAAATAAATGGCATAGCCAAAGTGAGAGCGAAATGAGATTATTAATGAAATTCGGTGGGACTTCAGTTGCCGATGGACAATGTATCAGACGCGTCGTGGATATTTTGGAAAAACATCACAACGCTGGAGACGAACTGGCAGTCGTTGTATCTGCACAGCGCGGTGTGACCGACCAGCTGATCGAAATTACCAGCAAACTCCCGACCGCGAAGGATGATACTGCAATAGCACCACTCATTCAGACACTGGGAAAAAGGCACATGTCCACTCTCGAAGGAGCTGCACCTGATTATCTTGCTGAAACCGGTTCTGTCATCGAGGAACGCCTCATCAGTCTCCAGAACATTCTTTTTGCGGTTTATAATCTGCGGGAACTCACTCCCCGCTCAAGGGATTACGTTATTTCATTCGGGGAGCGGTTGCTTGCCCCGATTCTTGGTGCAGCTCTCCGTCAGCGTGGCATCCGCTCAACGGTAATGGATGGTTGCGATGCCGGTATCCTCACAACCCTTCAACATGGTGAGTCCACATCACTTCTGGAAAGTGATGAACGGATTAAAAAACGGATAGGTCCTCTGCTGGAAACGGAAATTCCCGTTATTATGGGGTTCATGGGTTGCACCAGAAACGGGATCGTGACGACCCTTGGCAGGAGCGGCTCCGATTACTCTGCATCGATCATCGGTGCAGGTATCGATGCTGACGAGATTTGGATCTGGACGGATGTGGATGGTATCATGACCTGCGATCCAAGGGTAATCAATGATGCACGGGTTATGCCATCTCTGTCCTATATCGAGGTGATGGAGCTCTCCTACTTCGGTGCAAAAGTGATGCACCCGCGTTCCATCGAACCCGCAATGCGGAAGAATATCCTTGTCCGGGTAAAAAACACCTTCAATCCCTCTCATCCCGGCACTGTGATTATTCGGAACGGGCAACGGGACAACCGCGTGGTAAAAGCCCTGACCTATATCGATAAAGTCGCTGCGATAAATATCAATGGTGCGCAGATGATTGGGAGGCCGGGAGTAGCAAAGGCAATTTTCACCATCCTTGCGGATCATGAAGTGAACGTCATGATGATCTCACAGGGGTCTTCTGAAGCAAACATATCGCTTATTGTTGATGAAGCGCATCTCAATGCCGCAGTTCATGCTCTTGCCGATCTCGTGAAGCAGGGGATCGTGCGTGAAGTTACGCACAACCATGATGTGTGCGCAGTTGCTGTTGTCGGTGCCGGTATGGCGGGAGCACCAGGCACTGGAGGAAGGATCTTCACAGCTCTGGGAAAAACAGGTGTGAATGTGATGATGATCTCGCAGGGGTCCTCTGAAGCGAACATCTCATTTGTGGTGAATCAGCAGGACGGCCCCCGTGCGGTACGCGTTCTTCACGATGAGTTCAGGTTATCGGAGGAGTCAGATGAGTAGCACCTCCTACCGTGAAGCAGGAGTTGACATTGATCTTGAGGCAACTGCAATCAAAGCCCTGATTAAAAACCTCACCTACAAACGGAGAGGCAGTTGTACGATGGTTGGCACGGTAGGTCATTTTGCCGGCCTCATTGATTTTGGTGAGATGGCACTCGCACTGACCACGGATGGTGTTGGTACAAAAATGCTGGTTGCCGATCATATGCAGGACTGGAGCACCGTTGGAATAGACTGCATTGCGATGAACGTCAATGACCTTTATGTCATGAATATGGAACCTGTTGCTTTTGTAGACTACATCGCAACCGATAAGCTTTCAGTTGAGAAGATGGGGCAGATAGGAATCGGGTTAAACGAAGGCGCCCGACAGGCAAATATCGATATTGTCGGCGGTGAGACGGCGTCTCTGCGGGGTCTTGTCAATGGTCTTGACCTTGCAGGCACCTGTCTGGGGATGCAAAAAAAGGATAAAATCATCACTGGCAGTGCAATACAGCCGGGTGACAAAATCATCGGGGTACCCTCATCCGGGATCCACAGCAACGGACTGTCTCTCGCCAGAGCGGTTGTGGAAAAATACACAAATTACGATGAACGACTGAAGAATGGCCGGACACTTGGCGAGGAACTTCTCACACCCACACGAATCTACCATGAAAGCCTGCAGGTAGCCTCAACCTGCACAGTGAACGGCATGTGCCACATCACCGGTGGAGGACTGCTCAATTTCAAGCGGCTCAGTCCATATGGTTTTGTGGTTAATACACCGATTATACCCCCGGAAATATTTTCATGGATCCAGAAAACCGGTGATATTTCAACGGTTGAAATGTACCGTACATTCAACATGGGAATGGGATACGCCTACATTGTACCAAAGGACAGTGTCGCCGGGGTACAGAACGCTGTCAAAGGTGCAAAAATTGTCGGTGAAATTATCGAGGAGCCTGGTGCCTGGTTGAGGGATATCGAAATTACATAAATTTTTTCATTGGTCGGGTTCTGGGGTATATACACTTTTTTGTGCTTTATCTGCAATGATAGCGCTATTTCCACACCGATCTTCAAGAATGAGTGTAATAGGAATTGCTCCACATTTCACACCCTCAATTTTTTCCAGAAGCACCTGTGCATTTTTCCGTTCCTCAACCTCCCCCCACAGCAATGCGCCCTCCACGATTTGTCTGACACGATCAAGGACGCCCTCAATATTAGACACAAAGCCCTGGCAGGCAGGCCCAGGATCTATTCGCACGCCCAGCTCGGGAATTTCAAGGCTTGCGCTCATACTCCGTACAATGCGGATCCCAAGGTCTTCTTCGGTGTCAACTGCCACCACGTACCGGACTGGTTCGTTTGCTTTGAGGAGCTGAGTATCAACATATTTGTATCCGCATGAACTGCAGATAGCAGAAATGATCAGAATATCGGAAAAATAAGGGATATTTTCTGTCTGATAAATATATTCGATTTCAGTATTGCAAATGGGACAAGGACCTGGAACGACCGTTCGCAACGTTACGCTCCACCAATCTTGTCCCGGGAAATTTTTACCGACATGGGAGTGAGTACAACATACCTCTGGTCCCCGAGGCCGATAATGTCGCCATTGACATCCTTTGCTACTTCTTTTAAGTCTTTTAAAACCCGTTCATAGGATATCTTGTCCATTTTGAGCCGGGAAATATCCACAATGACTATGTTACCACTATAAACTTCGTCCTTAACCCGGGGGGTATCCTTGAGATCAGTAATTGTAGCGATCTTTACGAGAAGTGCAGGTGCAGAACTACCATGCTCTTCATATGATGCAAGATCAAGCTCCATGTAATCGTCGTCCGAGCTTGCGGAACTCTTTCCAAGAAGGGTGTCAATGATTTTAACCATAAAAAAACTGTATGATGAAACTTATTTAATAGTATCTATTTTGAAAGCACCTGTCAGGGTTTTTTTACCATAAAATAGAGAAAATGACCGATTTTCCGCACAATCGATTTGGACCGGTATGTGTTAGATTTCAATGTTCCATATCTCATCGCTGACGTGATGAAAATTTTTACACATCTTTCCTGAAATTCTGGCACGCATATCGGGCGCATCAAGGAGCGCTATTCCGATCGCGAGCGGTTTGCCGTGCCGCTCATCAACGATCTGTACCGGCTTTGAGACCTTTACATCATCAGATATTGAGACGATTCCTGGCCGCATCACATCTGCACCATTGACTACAAAGGGGATTGCCCCGGCATCCACAACAACCCTGCGTTCCGGAAAGGGAAACTGGATTGCACCTTTTAAGGTTGGGAATACCCAGTCGCCGTTGTCCATCAGGAGGGGTTTTTTATTAACCATGAACAACGAAACATCGGCGTTGGTCTCAAGTACCTCGATCATATCGGCGTGAAAAAATTTTGCTGAATTTCCGATCTGGTCATAAAGCCGGGACAAGAGATCCTGTGCCTGGCTTTTCCTGATAGAATGGCGTTTTTTTACAACAATCTTTTTCATCGTTACAGTTCCTACATTCATCCCTCTCGCTTGAAAATAATTTGCATTGGAAAATTATGGTTTTTGGAGAAACCACTCCTGCATTTCGCCTCTAAAATAGCATAGGGTGATGCGGATCTACGGTATGTTTAAGTAAGCAGCTCACACACATATATTACTCCAGAGCGATGGTGAAAAGGGTATTATTATGACCAAAAGGCCGTTGGATATTTTGGATCAGGTGCTGAACCGACAGCCCGTTATTGTATCTCTCAAAGGTGGGAGAGAAATACGGGGTATTCTCCAGGGATATGATGTTCATATGAACCTCGTGCTTGACAAGGCTGAGGAAGAGGAGAAGGGACAGGTTCAGAAGGTAGGTACGCTCATCGTACGCGGGGATAATGTTATCTATATATCCCCATCGCTGGAACAATAAGGTGAAGTAACATGTCAAAAGGCACTCCATCAATGGGAAAGATGAACAAGTTCACCCATGTCGCCTGCAGGCGCTGTGGGAAAATCTCGTTTCACGCCCAGAAAAAACAATGCTCTGCCTGCGGGTTTGGCAGAAGCACTAAAATGCGCAGCTATAAGTGGACCACAAAGCGACCAAAAATTCCAACGCATTAGAGTTGTACCATGTGTGGTATCGTTGGCATCGTCGATGCTGGCGGTGTATCGATCCAGCTCTACTACTCCCTGTACGCGCTCCAGCACCGGGGGCAGGAAAGTGCCGGGATTTCCACCTATGATGGCACGAACCTCCAGAAATTTAAGGGTCCGGGTCTCGTCGCCGATGTTTTTTCCCCCACAGTTTTAAACGACCTGAAGGGGAATGCTGGTATCGGACATGTCCGCTACCCGACAACCGGGTCCAATCTTCCAGAGAATATCCAGCCTCTCAATTTCCAGTTCAAGGATCATTTCATCTCAATTGCCCATAATGGCAATTTGGTAAACACTGCAGAACTCAGAGCTGAATATGAACAGGCTGGCCAGATCTTCACTACCACAACTGATACAGAGATCATTGCGAAGATCCTTATCGATGAGATAAGTAATACCGGATGTGTCGAGGACGCAGTTAACCGCTGCATGCGGAAACTCAGGGGATCCTATTCCGTCGTGATGATGATTGACGGTATTATCTATGCCTTCCGGGATCCGCTGGGTATCAAGCCATTCTGTATTGGTAAGACTGATAACGGGTACATGGTCGCGTCAGAGAGTGTAGCGGTTGATGCCCTCAATGGGAAATTCCTAAGGGATGTCCGGCCCGGGGAACTGGTCAGGATAGACGCTGAAGGAATAAAGTGTAACCAGGTAGCGATTGCAGGTAAGCGTGCACATTGCATCTTTGAATATATTTACTTCGCTCGAGCAGATGCAATCATCGACGGTGTGCTTGTCTATGATGTGCGGCGTAGAATCGGGCAAAAACTGTATGAGGAGGATCCGGTGGTGGCGGATTCTGTCTGTTCCCTTCCAGATTCCGGGACTGCGTATGCTATAGGATACGCCGAACATTCAAAGATCCCGTTTGTGGAGTCTCTGATGAAGAACAGGTACATGGGACGCACGTTTATCATGCCGACCCAGAAGGAGCGGGAAAAAGCGGTGCGAATAAAACTCAACCCTATTCCCGCTCACCTGAAGGGGAAGTCTGTAGTGCTTGTCGATGACAGTATTGTGCGGGGGACTACATCACGCAGAATTATCAACATGATGCGGGAAGCTGGTGCCCGGGAGATCCATATGCGTATCGGGTCTCCGGCAATCAAAGCACCCTGCTATCTTGGTGTTGATATGCCCACGAGAGAAGAGCTGATAGCGAACAACAGAATTGAGGATGAGGTCAGGCATAGCATTACGGCTACAACCCTTCACCATGTCTCCCTCTCTGCGCTTATTGAGGCGATTGGTTTTGACCGGGAAAATCTTTGCACCGGCTGCCTTACGGGGTGTTATCCTTTAAAGATTGAAGGCGAGCAGGCAAAGATGCGCCAGGTTGATTTTATTGACGGGACGTACCAGTCCAAGCTTATAT
>DATMWO010000267.1:0-12887 GCA_035562475.1 Methanoregula sp. | reverse complement strand
ACCCACAATATGAACGTTATATATTTTTTTGAGAACTTTTAGAGTATCGGCCCGTGAGCGTTCAGGTTTTTTTTAAAAAACCTTTCACCCGTGCTGATTTTTCCCCGGAAAATCGTAGTATTCAGATATGATGCGGAATTTTCCCCCTCTCCAGCAGGTACGATGATTGTCGCAACTCCCAGGAGAACAATTTTCCTGATTCTGGTGTGAACCGAATCGATTCATGTGCGTTTCCTGTAAAACTCGTCCCCGCGGCGGATCAATACCTATTCAAAAACCCCCCTGGCCACCGTGCCTTGGAGAGGCCCTGAACCAGGAACCCATCGTTTCTGGCGATTTTTATGATTCCGGTATGAACGTAAAGATTCATGTCCGTTTCTCCAGAGCCGGATTTTTGACTCTTGAGAAATGCTCAGTTACAAGCGAAACGCTCAGGGGGGTTTCCATCCCCGCCGCTGGAGCTCCCCCAATCCGATAACCCCGGAACAGGTGCTGCATCATCATCGCTCAGCACAGGGGCGGTATGGGGGACAGGCACTGACCCTCCTTCATCATACCAGCATCCTGGATTTCCTATCAAGGGAAAAGGAATTCCCGAGAGCCGGATTTTGGTTGAATAAAATTAAGTTACCGGATTATTCATCTGGGTGATTTGAATCAGATGCAGAGAACATCCGTAGAGCGACAGCACAAGATTACAGAATATTTATCGATTAAAAAAAAGAGCTTTAAAATCAAGCTGTTTCACGATCTTCCTTTTTCTGAGTTATCCGGTAACCTCTTTAACGTCACTTCAAGCACCCCGTTTTTAAACGAGGCCTGCATTGAACCTGAATCTACCGGAGGTAAATCTGCGTGTGTATGATACTGCGAAGAACCCTCCTTTGCATCAATGGTGAGTCTAGATCCCAGGAGTTTGAGTTCTATCGCGTCCATTGTCATACCGGGAAGTTCGGTGATCACTTTTACCTCATCGCCTATCCGGTGAATTTCCACAATCGGATCTGAGCTAGCCCGCAGCTGGTCGCACTGCGAACCGGGTATCGCTGGTGATTGTCCATCCTGCCGGATTATCCTGTAGTACACGGATGCATTCGAATCCCCTGCTGCAAAATTACGGGTCATCCGTGTAAAAAGACGGGTGTATAGTTCATCCATCTCCTGGAACATATCCTGCAAATCGTCATACATTGGTAATTCCTCGTTCGTTCATTTTTTTTCAAATGGTTATTTTGCCTCGTTGTTCTTTTCCATAGCTTCAGTAAGTTTTGTGATCCCGGCAAAATCCTTCTTTCTCTGGTAGGTTGCTTTTCGAAGGTCACTGAGTAACGGTTCATCAGTTTTTTTCTGCATCATGCCGGCACGATTGATGGCAGATGACGCCTTGTCAAGGATAGCCCGCTGATCCTGGTTATAGAGCATCTCCCAGGCCTGACGCTCGGATTTCTCAATCGCATCACGGTCAAGCGAGCCTTTTACTTTAGACACTGCCGCTTCAAAGTGTGCATTTGTCAGCATCACGTTCTTGATGGCATCTTTTCGCTCCTGCTCATTCCTGGTCCCCATCAGAATAATGAAGTCACGCATAGCTGCCATTTTCGCTTCCCTGACCAGAGCCTCGATGTCAGCGCCGACATATCCTTCAGTCTGCCCGACCAGCGTGGGGATGTCAACATCTTTTGCAAGGATATTTCCTGTCTCTCCACCGAGATACACCTCGAAGATCTTCCTGCGACTTTCCTCGTCGGGTGCAGGAACATAAATATGACGTTCGAGACGCCCGGGACGGAGCAGTGCCTCATCCAGCATATCCGGGCGGTTGGTGGCTGCAAGTATCGTGACGTTTTTAAGTTCCTCCATACCGTCAAGTTCGGTGAGAATCTGACTCACCACACTTTCAGTCACATGGGATGATCCCTGGTAGGTCCCTCGCTTGGGCACAAGGGCATCGATCTCATCGAAGAAGATAATCGAGGGGGATGCCTGCCGTGCTTTACGGAATATCTCCCGTACACCTTTTTCTGATTCCCCGACCCACTTCGATAAAAGTTCGGGTCCCTTTACGGCGATAAAGTTACATTCACTTTCGTTTGCCACGGCTTTTGCAAGCAGGGTCTTACCTGTACCGGGCGGCCCGAAGAGCAGGATACCCTTTGGAGGCTTTGTCTGGAGCCGGTCAAACACATCCGGGAATTTAAGCGGCCATTCCACCGCTTCTTTTAATTCCTGCTTTACTTCCTCAAGTCCGCCGACCTGTTTCCAGGTCACATCCGGTACTTCAACAAGAACCTCACGCATCGCGCTCGGTTCAACGTGCTTGCGTGCTTCATCGAAATCATCTTTGGTGACTTTTAGCTGGTCAAGTACTTCATTGGGTATGTCCTCATCCAGCTTAATCTGCGGTATCACCTTGCGCAGTGCATGCATTGCTGCTTCCTTGACAAGGAGGGATATATCCGCGCCAACAAACCCGTGCGTGGAGTTTGCGAACTCCTCGATCTTCACATCATCTGAGAGCGGTACACCCCGGGAATGAACCTGGAATATTTCCAGCCTTCCCTTTTTATCAGGAATACCGATCTCAATCTCCCGGTCAAACCGTCCACCCCGCCGGAGTGCGGGATCGATAGAGTCCGGAAGGTTGGTTGCAGCTATAACGATGACCTGCCCCCGGCCCTTGAGTCCATCCATCAGGGAAAGGAGCTGGGCAACCACCCGCCGTTCGACTTCCCCTTTTGTCTCTTCCCGTTTGGGTGCAATCGAATCGATCTCATCAATGAAGATAATTGCCGGAGCATTCTGTTCAGCTTCTTCAAATTTTTCGCGGAGTCCTTTCTCACTCTCTCCATAGTACTTGCTCATTATTTCCGGCCCTGATAGTGAAATGAAGTGGGCATCAACCTCGTTTGCCACTGCTTTGGCTATAAGGGTCTTACCCGTGCCCGGAGGTCCATAAAGGAGTACACCTTTGGGTGGCTGGATACCCAGCCGCTCAAAGATCTCCGGGTGGCGCAAGGGGAGTTCGATCATTTCCCTTACGAGCTGCAGCTCCCGGCCAAGACCCCCGATATCCTCATAGTGAATGTCCGAGACTTCCTTTTTACCCTCTTCGGGATTGTAGGGTTCTTCTTTGAGTTCAATCTCGGTTTCATCGGTGACAATTGCTATGCCTTTCGGCAGGACCTTGGCAATTACAAGGGTGATGGAATTCCCGATCACGTCAATTCTTTGTGTCTGGCCTTCAAATACTGCCCGTCCGCGCAGGACCCGTGACAGATACTGTTCACCCCCCACAAGGCGTATCGGCTGCGTGGGCTGGATCACCACCTTCTTGGCATATTCAGCCTCGGATTTCCGGATCTTAACCTTCTCGTCAATCCCCGTACTCAGGTTACCCCGTATGTTACCATCTATACGGAGAATTCCATATCCGGTATCCTGCTGAAAACCCGGCCATACTATTGCAGCTGCTTTCTTTTTGCCCTGTATCTCGATAACGTCCCCGGAGACCAGCCCGAGTTTCTTCATCACTTCGATGCTCACGCGTGCAATGCCCCGTCCTGCATCTTCGTGAGCGGCTTCTTTTACCGTAACTTCTGTAAAATCCTTGTCTGTCATCATAAAATCCCCCTGGTGTTCAAGGTTTACCATAGGTTAGCGTTCATTTATATATAAATGTTTCTTACAATCGCTGCTCTGTACCTCTCCTTGGGTTTAAAAGCAACCCCTTTTAAACTTCCCTTGGCGGGATAAGAAACTCAAAAAAATCTTTCTTAGGCCAAATCAACTTTACTTGTTCACTTAACAAGCCAGATTTAGTCCAGAATTTTAAAACCGAGGCTTTATCTTGTCTTTACGGCAACGTGTATGGTATGAGTATTATCACTGATGCCAGGAATGGCATCGTTACGGACGAGATGAAGATCGTCGCAAAGCAGGAAGGAGTTACCGAGGACTTTGTCCGGCGCGGGGTTGCACAGGGGCATATTGTCATCCCGGTATCCCCTTACCGGAACGTCAAAATATGCGGGATTGGTGAAGGACTGCGCACCAAAGTGAACGCATCCATTGGTACTTCTTCAGACATTGTCAATATACCCGAGGAACTTGAAAAAGCCCGTCAGGCAGAACTTGCCGGAGCCGATACCCTGATGGAACTTTCGACCGGGGGAGACTTCATCGAGATCCGTAAACAGGTCATAGCCAATACAAAACTGTCGGTCGGGTGCGTGCCCCTGTACCAGGCTTTCATTGAAGCAGCACGGAAAGATGGTGCTGTTGTCAACATGCAGGAAGATGACCTGTTCCGGATCACTGCAGAACAGGCAAAACTCGGAACGAACTTCATGGCTATCCACACCGGCATCAACTGGGAAACGGTAAAACGTCTCCGGAACCAGGGTCGGCATGCAGGACTTGTATCCCGGGGTGGTGCATTCATGACTGCATGGATGCTCCATAATGAAAAAGAAAATCCTCTTTATTCCGAATTCGATTACCTGCTCGAGATTATGAAGGAGCATGAAGTCACCCTCTCGATGGGGAACGGGATGCGGGCCGGTGCAGTTCACGATGCCACCGACAGGGCAGCAGTCCAGGAACTCCTGATTAACGCCGAACTCGCGGACAAGGCACATAACGAGGGTGTTCAGGTTATTGTCGAAGGTCCGGGACACGTGCCCATCGATGAGATTGCCACCAACGTGCAACTCATGAAACGGGTAACCAATAACAAACCCTTTTACATGCTCGGGCCGATTGTCACTGACATTGCCCCCGGGTATGATGACCGTGTCGCCGCTATCGGAGCTGCGATATCGTCCTCCCTTGGTGCAGATTTCATCTGCTATGTGACGCCCGCTGAACACCTTGCACTCCCGACCCCGGAAGAAGTTTTTGAGGGTGTTATCAGCTCCCGGATTGCGGCTCATATCGGTGATATGATAAAACTCAAAAAGACCCGCGAAGCAGATCTTGAGATGGGCCATGCACGCCGCGATCTTGACTGGGAACGCCAGTTCGCGGTAGCAATGAACGCGCCCCGGGCCCGTGCGATACGAGCTGAACGGATGCCGGCTGATACTGATGCCTGTACTATGTGCGGAGATTACTGTGCCATAAAAATAGTTAACCGGCATTTTAAATTCTAATCCTGCAAGTTTCTTTTTTATTTTTTGCTCCTTCAACAAAGAAATATACATCAGGATTATCGGATAGATGCGCCAAATTATAGTATCAGCACCATGACGGACGATCCCTCGTATAAAGACAAAAAAAAATTGCTGCGCGATCATGCACGAACCGTACGGGCTTCCCTTTCAACCGCAGAGATTGAAGAAAAAAGCGGGCTTATCTGCAGGCGGCTGCTGGAGGTGATTGACGGTACTGATCCTCTCATGATATATGCATCAAAACCGCTTGAAGTAAATACAAAAGCACTTATCGGGCATCTTATCGCCCGGGGAAAAACCGTAGTTGTTCCCATTATTGAAAAGGATACAAAAACCCTGCGGCTGTCATACCTCAAAGATCCCGATGTTTTACGGGCGAGTACGTTTCATGTCCCCGAACCGGTTGGCTGTGAACTGCCTGCACGGGCTTCTGATATAAAAATGGTAATCATTCCCATGCTGGCATTCGATAAAAAAGGAAACAGGCTTGGTTATGGCGCCGGTTATTATGATCGGTTCCTCTCTTTACACCCCCACCTCACCAGGATCGGGATTGCGTTTTCCTGCCAGGAAGTCGAAGAAATCCCTGCAGATGCAACCGATGCAGGAATGGATATAATTGTAACGGATGCCGGTATCATCAGCTGCAGGTAAGAACCCCCACACATGATTTTTCTCTCTCCGCAATCACAACTCAATACTCTCAAATATTGTCTGTACTTAAATAATCCGGCACGGTGATACTATCAAACTGAACTTTGGGGGTTTTGTTCCGCTATCAACAGTTGACTGGCGGGGCAGATCGGTCTGCACGGTCTTTTTTAGGGGATGCCCTGTCCGCTGCACATACTGCCAGAACTCTTCCATTGTCTCCGGGACAGATGAACGCGGGATCGATGAAATTACGGATATGATCCGGGGCTCGCTGTTTGCCATAAGCGGTGTGGTCTTTTCCGGAGGTGAACCCACAATGCAAAAGGAGGCGTTACTTGCTCTTGCGAGGATATCAAAAGGGATGGGCCTTGCAGTGGGTGTCCAGACAAATGGTGTCTTTCCGGATACACTTGAAGCATTAATCCAGGAGGGTACTGTGGATCGTGTTGCGCTTGATATAAAAGCGCGCTGGGCGCGGTATAATAACCTTCTCAAGGGAAATTATGTAGCGGATGTGCAGCGATCGCTGGCTATCTGCAGAGATGCTCATGGAAAGGGGTTTTTACCTGAATTTGAGGTCGTGATTACCCTCTTCCGCGGGTATGATGACGAAGTCCCTATAATCGCCCGTGAGGCCGGTGAGGTGGATATCGTACTGCAGCAGGGTGTAACCGGGGAAGTCCGACCCCTTTCAGAAGCGGAACTGAAAAAAATTGCGGATACATTGGCACGGAGCGTAAAGATCCGGACCCGTGAAGGAGGTGAAATTGTCTATGAAGGTGATCGGAGTCGTCGGGCTTCCCGCAAGCGGTAAAGGTGAGTTTTCAATTATTGCAGCGGGAATGGGTGTACCGGTAATCGTTATGGGTGATATGATCCGGAATGCAGTAAAAGACGCAGGCATGAACCCGACGGATGCAAATCTTGGTGCAATGGCAAACAAACTTCGCGCGGAACGGGGCATGGATGCAATCGCACACCTCTGTGTTCCCGAGATACAACGCCAGACTGCACCTCTCGTACTTATTGATGGTATACGGGGAGATGCAGAGGTAAAGGTGTTCCGTAAGGCATTCCCCGGGTTTACCCTCGTCGGAATCGATTCCTCGTTTGAAAACCGGTTATCCCGGGTTGCAGCACGCGGCCGCTCGGATGATTTCCAGACTTCAGACGAACTCCGCACCAGGGACGAACGGGAACTTGGATGGGGTCTAGGCAAGGCACTGAAGCAGGCCAACCTGAAGATAAAGAATAACGGCACCCTCGCTGAATTTTCAGTGGCGGTTCATAAACTCCTCTATGAGATCCGGGGCGATCCATGATGCTCAAACCCTATTTCTCATCCTCCTCAAAAGTCTGGGATGATATTTCCTGGGTATATGGTATCGAAGAGGCGGGATATGCTGGATGGGAGATTGTCGGAGACGGAAATTACCAGTTGGATAACCCTGCATGTTTTTTAAAAATTGAAGAGGTGATCGCGAGCACGCGGCTGGGAATTACGGTACATGCACCCTATGGTGACCTGAACCTCGCTACCTTGAACGACCCGATATGGCGGGAGTCGATACGGCAGATCTGCACCTGTATTGAACATGCATCAGCGCTGACAGATAAGGTTGTCATCCATCCCGGCTACCTGTCTCCGGTGGGCAAACTTATGCCCCAGAAAGTCTGGGATCTCCAGAAAGAAGCACTCAGGCAGATCGGTAAATGTGCACAGGAGCATTCGGTTCTTGCCTGCCTCGAAAATATGATCGGAATCAAGGAATTTCTCTGCCGTCTTCCTGAGGAACTTATTGGTATGACAGAAGGAATTGAGGGGATAGGTATGACCTTTGACTTCGGTCACGCGAACACTATCGGGAAAGTAAACGATTTTCTTCTCTCTACAAAAAAAGCACACCACATCCATATTCACGACAATAACGGCATGAGTGATGAACATCTTGCACTGGGGGACGGGACAATTTCCTGGTCCGCAGTCGGAAAGACTATAGCTGCAAACTACAACGGAGTAGTAGTTATTGAAGGAAGATCCATTGATGAGGCGAAAAAAAGTCTTTCAGTTTTCAGGAGTTGCTTTCTATGAGCGGTGAAACGCTGCATGTCTATTTTCTTGGTACAGCAGGTGCACTTCCCACTCCTTCGCGGAATCCATCCTGCATCATGATACGCCGTGGCTCTGATACGATTCTCTTTGACTGCGGTGAAGGTGCCCAGCAGCAGATGATGCGTTCCCGGTGCGGTTTTACCGTAAATGCAGTTTTTATCTCCCACTGGCATGCAGACCACTTCCTCGGTCTTTTCGGACTCATCCAGACCATGTCATTTAACGGACGGACAGAACCCCTCACCATTTATGGCCCGGAATGGGTACACGAATTCGTTGGCATCCTCCGGCAGGTCGCCCGGTTCAATCTGAAATTTTCGCTTGAATCCGTCGAACTTGGGCAGGCTTCATGGGTACGGTTTGACGGTTATACCGTAACTGCTTTTTTAACAAAACACGGGCTTCCCTCCCTTGGCTATATTCTTGAGGAAGATCCGCGGCCGGGCAGGTTCAACCGTGAGCAGGCAATCGGGCTGGGTGTCCCTCCCGGCCCGCTTTTTGGCAGACTTCAGCGAGGCGAGACAATAACGCTGGGAACGGGTGATAGTGTACGTGAGATTCGACCCGGACAGGTGATGGGACCCGTACGACCTGGCCGTAAAATCGTTTATACAGGCGATACACGGGCTATCCATATGAGTATCAGGGAGATTGCCCATGATGCGGATCTCCTGATCCACGACGCAACATATGATGAGTCTGAAGCAGAACGCGGGGCAGAGTTTTTTCATGCAACAGCAGCACAGGCAGGAGAAGCGGCATCGGTGCTCAATGCCCGGAATCTTGTTCTTATTCATACCAGTTCACGGTATCCGGATGCACAGGCTCACCTCAGCGATGCAAAGAAAAAATTCTCCGGCTCAATCATAGCTCCCAATGATCTGGATATGATCGAAGTTACCTTCAGAGATGAAATTCAGGCTCCTGGAGCATATCCAGGACAACATTGATTCAGGGAATCGTACTGACACGGTAAAAGAAATCCACTGGAAGACACGATGAAAAATCAAAAAAACGGTGTACCGTTTCATCCCGCACTAACTGCCAGCCACGTTTCAGATTATTCGCCTTCCACTGCCCGCAGTAATCGCACGGTCAGGTCTGCTGCCTGTGTCTGTTGATCGGCCGTGGAAATCGTGGCTGTCCCATCACCCGGCTGGAGGCCATAATTGCCAAACTGGGCATGGTTGCCCCCCTGAATCACCTGCATACGTGTTCCCGGAGGGAGCAGCGCGATAGTCGCATTGAAATTATCCCTGTTCATGACCTGATCGTTCGACCCGTAGGTTGAAAGACCTTTCAGGCTTGTGGAGGACAGGTCATCGCTGGTCCCGGGATAGGATGCCCAGAATACCAGGCCATGTACTTGATCCGCATGTTTCCCTGCATAGGACGCTGCCATGGAGCCCCCCAAAGAGTGACCACCGATAACCCAATACCGCATGTCCGGATAAGCAGTGATCACTTCGTCTGCTTTGTTGATGCCAAAGACAGCCAGCGAAAGTGGCATTCGGACTATTGAAACCATATATCCATGGCTGGCGATTTCCTGCGCAACCGGTGCATAGGATCGATAGTCCACATGACCCCCGGGATAAAAAACAAAACCGGTTATGGGGGTGTTTGAGGTCGGGGTGAACACGACAAAATTTCCGTTATTCTGGACGGTGACGTTTGCGTTCGATTCCATAGCAGCCAGGGCCTCACTCGTGGGTCCAAGGGGAGTCAACCCCCACGCGATAAACCCGGTAACGCCGAGGAGTACTACGACGCCAGTGATGATAAGAGCAGTCTTTACACCTTTTTTCATTCTTCCCCCGAAATTCTGTGTGCTTCATTACCCCGATAAGGAAATGTGTTATCATCGCCCGAATGACAGAATTTTGCCGTTATGTCAGATACAATGAACTTTAACATGGCTCCCCCTAATAGTACTCAATCAGCTTTGTATCAGTATGCAACGTTGTTGTAGTATAACATTGCAGCAATGCAGACAATAGGTACGCTTCGCTTGAGTGCGGTGAAAAACAATGGAAAATAACGACGTAATTATTTATCGGCTTGGTGCAGGATGCGACCTTTCCGATGTTGAGGAAGGTAAGACTTACCAGGCAAAAGTGCAGGGTTTTGCAACATTTGGGATGTTTGCCCAGATTAACGACCGGATCAAGGGTCTTGTGCACAAGAGCAATATCAAGGCAGAACACAAGGAACGCGATCCTATCCTGGTCAGGGTTCGCCAGATCCGCCCGAATGGCAATATCGATCTGGAAGAAGTACTGGTTCAGGTTTATCAGGTGCAGACCGTTGATCGCAAGTCCACGACAGTTAATATCGCAGACCTTTCCAGTAAAGTAGGAAAGACGGTGGCAATCGAAGGGGAGATCGCCCAGATTAAACAGACAAGCGGACCCACTATCTTCACTATTGTCGATGAGACCGGGACCCAGAATGCGGCGGCATTTATAGAAGCCGGGGTCCGGGCATATCCGGAAGCTGAACTTGATGACATTGTCAAGATCATCGGTGAAGTGATGATGCGGAATAACCAGCTGCAGATCGAGGTCGACTCGCTCACTGTTCTCACGGATGAGGATGCAGCTGCGGTGAAAATACGGATTGAAAAAGCGCTGGATGCACGATCCGAGCCGGAAAATATACCGCTCCTTGTGCACAGCGAAGTCATGGAAAAGCTCCGTCCCGAGATGAAGAAGATTGCAAAAATTATCCGGAAAGCGGTCTTCACGTCGCAGCCTATCATCCTGCGCCATCATGCCGATGCTGATGGTATCTGTTCAGCCGTGGCGATAGAACAGGCCGTGGTTTCACTTATCAGGGAGAGCGGTGGTGACTTTGATGCCGATCATTTCCTTTTCAAACGTGCCCCGTCAAAAGCGCCATTCTATGAAATAGAAGATATCACCCGTGACCTTGACTTTTCATTAAAAGACCATGTACGGTACGGGCAGAAGATGCCGCTGGTCCTTCTGACCGATAATGGTTCTACTGAAGAGGATGAACCAGCCTACAAGATTGCCAGTGTTTATGAAATACCGTTTATTGTGATAGACCATCACCATCCTGACGCAAGCATCGATAAGTACCTCAAAGCGCACGTCAATCCTTACCATGTCGGGGGAGACTTTGGCATTACTGCAGGAATGCTCGGTACTGAAGTCGCACGACTGATCAATCCAAAAGTCGAGCGTCTCATCAGGCATCTCCCTGCAGTGGCGGGTGTCGGAGACCGGAGCGAAGCCCCTGAACGGGCCCTGTTCCTCGCTCTTGTCCATGACCAGTACCCTGAATCAGCATGCAAGGATATTGCGCTCGCGCTAGACTATGAACAGTTCTGGCTGCGGTTCAATGATGGCAGGGAGATTATCAAGGATATCCTGAACCTGACCGGAAATCCTGAACGTCACAGGAAACTTGTTGCCCTCCTTGTTGATGGGGCAAATACGATGATCGAAGACCAGATGAGTGCCTGCATGCCCCATGTGGCTCCACGGGTGCTCAAAAATGATGCACACCTCTTCTTGCTTGATGTAGAGATCCATGCACACAAATTTACGTTCCCCCCGCCAGGAAAAACTTCCGGGGAAGTGCATGACAGGCTCTGCAGGCAGAATGCAGATAAACCTGTTGTGACCATCGGATTTGGCCCGGACTTTGCAGTGCTTCGTTCACGGGGTGTGCTCATGAATATCCCCAGGATGGTACGGGAACTCAGAAACGAGATACCGGGGGGTGGTATCAGCGGCGGCGGACACCTTGTGGTCGGAAGTATAAAATTCGTTGAGGGGATGCGCGGGGTGGTCCTCGAAGCACTCATCAGTAAAATAGCTGATGCACAGGTGCAAAAATGAAAAAAACTCAATAAATACCGGCTAAAAATGTCCGTGCTTCGCATAAAACAGGTCCACGATAATCAGCTCAATTTGCGTGCCAGATATATTTTTTCTGGTCAGATTATTTGTGCAGGGAAATAAAAACGTCCGAATCTCTAACCAGAACCATCAGATAATTATAAATACAATTTGTTCTATATGAGTTTTAAATGCTGAGGCATGACATGCAGACAACAAAAAAAATCCGCGAAACATACAACGAGACCCAGCACAAAATTGTCCAGTACCTGAGCTCGGGCATAACCAAAGGGAAACACTACTTCAAATCAAAATATATTGCAAAAGAACTCGGGTTATCCCCAAAAGAAGTAGGAACAAATATGGCAATTCTTGCTGATACCTGCAAGGAACTTGACATAATCCGCTGGAGCTATTCGAACAGTACGACTTGGATGGTCACGCCACGGGCGATTTAATACACCGCCCGTTCTTTTCTCCTTTTTATTATGGCAAAACTTCTTGAGTTTGAATCAGAGGTAGAATTCGTTGCCGATATTAATGACTACAAGGATTGCCTGATGTCCCAGGATCCGACCCAGGACAATCCGAATGCCCTGTGGTTTAACATTGATATTCCCAAAGGTCACGCGGTGAAAGCCGGGGATCGCGTGCGGGTTACTGTCGAAAAACTCTAGGCCTTTTTAACAATACCGGATACTAGGAAAGACCGGATTCCATTGAGCAGAGGGCGTCATCTTTTTCGTTTTCGACTCTATAGAAACGTGCATGAAACAAGGGTTCGCACCAGATCCATGAAAATCTTACTTTATACGATTGACTCCCGCCTCAGGGCCTCTGCGAGGCACGGCGGGGCAGGGACTTTTTTTAAAATTTTGCATACCAATCCGCCGCACAGGAAGCCCCGCCGGGGAGGGCGGCAATCATCGTGTCTGAGGGAGAGAGTGGCAGCAATCCCTGTATATCTGAATACTTTGATTTTCAGGGGAAATGCTCACTAAAAAGGGGGCTGTACTAGATGAGAGTTTTATATATCCCCCAACAGCCTCAACGTTCCCGAATTGTTGCATGGGTGTTCCG
>DATMWO010000266.1:0-4754 GCA_035562475.1 Methanoregula sp. | reverse complement strand
TGGGAGTCTTTAGGGGTTGAACTGGTGGGATTCATCCCTGCCGGATTGCCTTCGTTTTCCGTCCCGCAGATAAACCCTGATCTGATATCCCTTGTCATACCTGCCGCTATTGGCATCGCCTTTGTATGCTTCTCGGAATCTGTGGCCATCGGCGATGAGGTGGCAGAGAAGCACAATGACGAGGTGGATCCCAACCAGGAGTTGGTTGCCGTTGCGGCAACCAACATCGGGTCGAGCTTTGCCCAGGGAATAGGGACGGGAGTGAGCATGTCTGCCACTCACGTCGGGGACAAGAGTGGCTCCAGGTCCCAGATGACCCTCATCGTCGCAGGACTGACGGTACTGGTCACGTTACTCTACCTGACTGGAGTCTTCTACTATCTTCCTGAGTTCGTTCTGGGCGTCATTGTCATCTTCGCCGTAAAGGGGGCCCTGAAGGTAAGATTAATTGCAGGCTATTATGGGACACAGCGGATCGACTTCTCTTGCGCCATACTGGCATTGTTCGGGGTACTGGTCTTCGAGGTACTGGCAGGCTTGATGTTAGCAGTTATCATCGCCATTGGTCTGGTCATCCTGAGGATTAGCAACGAACAAGGTACCCTGCTCGGACAGATGCCAGACGGCCGGTTCATGGATCTCAGCCTGCATCCGGAGGCCAGGGAAATTGAGGGAGTGAAAATCTTCCGGCTGAACGTCGCCATGTTCTACGCCAACGCACCCGTGATTAAGACACGCCTGCTCAACCTGATTCGGGAGGACCCGCGGCCGAAGGTATTACTCATAGACATGGAAGCCCACTACATCCACCTCGACATCAGCTCAGTTCGCGTCCTTGAAAAGGTGGTAAAGGAAGCACAGGACAAGAATGTGCAGGTGATGTTCGTTGGAGTAAATACCGTGACGATGGGAGACATGGAGAAGCAGGGACTGGTTGAATTGGCTGGCAGGGATCGTTTCAAGGATACTATCCAGGAGGCTCTCCCTGACGTTGATACCCGATGATGAAATAAGATCTCTTTTTTAATACACCGTTTCCTGCGATTAATGCGAACATAATACGAATTGGTCGGGGGCAATGCCGGATTTACTTCGATATTCCGAAGAACATCTTTTTCTGTGACGCGGAAGAGGCGTACAGGATGTGGAACCTCCCCCGTGCAGGTCAATATTCTCGATGTTCGTACTCCCGAAGAATATGTTTTCGTTGGCCCATGCGGAGATGGCGGGGAACATCCCCCTCCTTTTCGTAAAACACGAGTGGAACGCTGAAACCAACCAGTCAGCAGTGGAGTCCAACCCAGATTTCATTACCGAAGTGAGATGTCAGTTCAAGCCCGCCGACACCATCCTGATCATGTGCCGGTCCGGGGACCGCGGTGCGATGGCAGTCAACGCTCTTTTAAAAAGCTGGTTTTGTAAACGTCAACAACATCATCGATGGGATGGAAGGGGACAGGGTGGACGATCCCACAAGCATACATTACGGAAAACGGATGAAGAACGGTTGGAAGAATTACGGTTCGCCCTGGACATATGATGTCAATCCGCAGCAGACAAGCTTACCAAACGTCAAAAGGTGAAGTGGTCTCGTTTAATTTTTTCACTTCCAACATTTGAACAGTGAGGAGAGGTAATCACACTACCGCGGGCTCGTAAAAGACGAATCCTGGACTTTATGGGGGGATAGAAACATAGGTATATTATTGAGAGCGACAATCAATTTCCTTTGAGTGAGAAGTACCCGTAAATCGAGGTTTACCGCATGAGATTTCCCTTAATGAGCAGAATCGCAGGCCGTCACACATGGGATCGGATGAGTGTGAACTTCCTGTTCATTCCCGGGGTCATGGCGCTTGGAGCGATTCTCCTGGCGTGGTCGATGTACTGGCTGGATGGCCAGATCCCCAATGAAGTCCTGAATACCAGCCGTTTCGTTATTTCAGGAAGTCCCAGTGAACTGCGTGGTTATCTCTTTGCGATGGCCACCACGGTCCTCACAACTGCCGGAGTGGTCTTCACCCTCCTCACCCTGCCACTTTCAACGGTGGCGTCCCAATACGGCTCACGATTGATCCGGGTTTTTCTGGGTGATCGCACTACCCAGTTTGTTCTGGGTATGTTTGTGGCTACCTTTACCTATTGCATCTTTAGTGCTCTGGGGATTCCTCCGGCTGAAGTAGAACCCTATGGGCCTCAGATAACTACTACAATAGGCCTGTACCTTTTAATCGTAGCCTTCGCTTCACTCATCCTGCTCATCCAGCATATAAGTACCATGCTCCAGGCTCCCAATATCGCGGCTACAGCGGGTGTGGAGTTGCTGGAGGTGATCCATGAAACGAACCAGCCAGAAACACGGAGCGGGGAATACCAGCGTCAAACTGCTAAAATCCCTCCGGATTCACTGAAAACGGCTGAAGCTCGTCCGGTTCGTGCAAATAAACCCGGGTATATCCAGTATGTAGATCCGGAACACATCCTTCCCCTCGCCGAAAAAAAGGATATCGTGATCCGTATAGTTCCCAAGCCAGGCGCCTTTGTCAGGAGTGGCATGGTGATTGCACAGGTCTGGCCTGCCGATAGGGTTGATAACGACCTGGATAACGAAATCAGAAACACCTTCCATCTTGGAAACCAGCGCACACCGACCCAGGATGTCGAATACGCTGTTAATCAGCTTACTGAGATTGCCGTCCGGGCCATGTCTCCCGCAATCAATGATCCTTTCACTGCCATGACCTGTCTGGACTATATTGGTGATGGTCTGGCGTTGTTTGCCCGAAATGGCGAAATTAACCCCAATATCTCTGATGGTCATGGCAACCTGCGCCTTATTTTCGAGCCGGTTACTTTCAATGAATTGTTGAGCGCGGCGTTCGATATGCTCCGTCATGCCAGTGCTGATAATGCAAGTATATTGTTGCACATGCTACAAACAATCAATGTTATCGGCGATGACACAAAATCGCCCGAAGCACGTCAGATGTTGCTCCGTCATGTAACCCTCATCCAGGTGGAAAGCGAGACTGGTTCCCTGGTTGAAGGTGACCGGCAGTCAATACGCCGGAGTAGTGAAGCCCTGCACCAAAAATTGAAAGGCCCGTTATGACCCCTGAGGTCTTCCCTCGCAGGAGATCAGGCGCAGGCGACATACTGTACAATGCGGTTGTTCCGGGCTTTTCAGGGAAAAAAACATGAAGCGTTTGTGGAAAATCCTCGGTATCATCGTGCTTGTCATTGCCTTAACCCTGCTCATCGCTCCCCTTCTTTACCAAGCCCCCCCTCTGGCCGGGACTGTCCCTGAACGTGAACTTGCTGACCCGGACAGCCGGTTTGTTGAGGTAAACGGGGTGACCGTCCATTACAAAGAAACGGGAGAGGGGGAGCCGGTGTTTATCCTCCTGCATGGTTTTGGAGCCAGCGAATTTTCATGGAGCGAAGTGATGGAACCTCTCTCCCGGTCCGGTCGTGTCATCGCGTATGACCGTCCTGCATTTGGTCTGACTGAGCGTCCAATGGAGGGAAACTGGACGGGAACAAACCCCTACGGCGTCCAGGGAAACGTGGAATTGCTGGATGGATTGATGGATGAACTCGGCGTGGAGAAAGCCATCCTCGTGGGGAATTCAGCGGGGGGAGAGATCGCAGCTGCGTATGCCATTGAACACCCGGAACGGGTGCAGGGGCTGGTGCTCGTGGATCCCGCCGTTGGGAAAGGAAATCGAGGTCCAGTCCCTCAATGGGCAGTATCTCTCATGGCTTTACCACAAATACGAAACCTCGCTCCTCTGCTGGTGCGTACTATCGCCGGTGATATGGGAAATGACACCATCAGGATGGCATGGCATGATCCCTCCAGGATCGAACCGGAAGTGTATGAGGGGTATCGGAGACCCCTCAAGGCTGACAACTGGGATAAAGCGCTCTACGAGTTCACCATCGCAGGGAAACCAGTCAGTTATTCCGAACGCCTCGCAAATCTGACGATGCCGGTCCTCGTCGTCACCGGTGATGACGACCGGATTGTGCCCACCGATCAGAGCATACAGTTATCCAAAGAAATACCCGGAGCGGAGTTGGTGGTATTGAAAGACTGCGGGCATGTCCCTCAGGAGGAATGCCCGGACCAGTTCATGACGTCAATGCAGGCTTTTCTGGCAGGAGCGAAATGAGAGAAGATTGTTCATAAGGAAAACATGCACTGACTTTGTCTGGTTTTTTTACGATTTTTCGCAAACCTCATCCGGTCAGGTTTATCTCTGGTAAGATTGCGTCAGATGAAAAAAAATTCTTGATGGTATCGGCAATTTCCTTTCCACGTTTCACCGTTTTCCCGTACTTTTTGTCGTCCCACTCTTTTCGGTACTCCATTTCAGGTAATAACTCTTTCAGAACCCGACTATCATCAATTACCGTAATCGTTTCTTTCCCTTTCAAGAGAGAGGTGATAAAAAGTATCGTCGATACGTAAATACAAAGACTTTGTTTCTTCTTGTGGGTTACCCTGAATTTTTCGATACATCCCACCCTGAACCTTGATTTTTTCGAAAAAAGTCCGGGATCATATCGTGAAGCCGTTTCAGCAGATTTTTGCATTCGGTTCTGCCACCTGGTCCCATGTCCATACGGTGAGACCGCATGACAAATCTCATGGATGATAAGGAGAGGGTCGGGAACTCCAGAGAAGACATGTTTCAGATTGGCATTACAAAATCCGGAATTCATCCATTTTTGATTATACGCAAATGACC
>DATMWO010000265.1:0-9401 GCA_035562475.1 Methanoregula sp. | reverse complement strand
GGACAATCTCTTCGTTGTCTGCAATCTTTGCTTTCCCTTCTTCAATCCGAGGATCAACGATCTCCACACCCCATGTTTTTAGTTTTGAGATGTTTTCGATGACTGCGGGGTGGCGATACATACTGTAGTGCATTGCAGGTACTACGATGATGGGGATTTGGCTGCCAAGTGCTGTTGTGGCAAAGGTTGTCACCGGAGTATCGTCGATTCCACAGGCGATTTTACTGATCGTGTTTGCTGTACAGGGAGCAATCAGTAAAAGATCGGCACTCCCCCCCTCACCGCAATAGGTTATGTGCTCGACCCAGCCGGACAACCTGGTGATGGTTTCTCTTCCACTGGCATATGTCAGCGCATCCGGCTGGATTATACCTGACGCTGCATGACTCATTACCGGCTGAACTACCGCTCCACACCGGCGAAGTGAATGTATCAGTTTAACCACTTCGACAGCAGCGATACTTCCGGTTACAGCGACTACTATCTGTTTTCCGGCGAGCGTTTGGACTCCGGTCATGAAATTGTCACGTCCTGCACCACGTGCCAGGCATGTGGGCGGTATTTCTTGACTTTATGTACGTGAATGGATGCAGAAAAACCTGTGCCCTTAACCTGCTCTTTTATGCGGTCCTCTACCGTTCCGATACTATGAAGGTGAATGATACTCCCCTCATGAACGTGTAAAAGTGCCGACGGAAGCATTGAAATGGCATCAAAATGCCCCATCACGATCCGGTCATAGGTTCCGGTTAAAAGATTCCTGCAATCTCCCAATGAACTTTTAACCCGGCCATCAAGGCGGTTCTCGCGAACATTCCTGTTCAGGTATTCAAACGCGACCGGGTTGATCTCCATCGCATGAACCGTGGCGCCACTGCCGGCTATTGGTATGGTAAAATACCCGATACCGGCAAACATATCAGCTACTTTTTCATCGGTATCACTTCTACGCACGAGCTGTGCAATCCGCATTTTTTCGCTTCGGTTTCCCATTGAAAACATCACTTTACCGGGATCGAGAAAATAAGTATACCCGTTCTCGTGGTGTTCTACTTCTCCGGCATCTCCCCAGAGAATTTGAGTTCTGGGAGTTCGTGTTGCATCATGAAGAGATTCAATCCAGAGGACCCCCCTGGGGTGACGGAAACCTACGATTTCATCAACTTCTTCCCCGAGGGGTTTTTTCCCATGGATGACTGCAACGTCCCCGATCATAAAAAAACCTTTACCCTTGTACCGGATTCGCGGGGGAATCTCGCATTCGCAGGTATCTTCACCCTTGACAGGTACCCATGCAATATTTCCCTCGGTATACGGTCTCCGCGTGAGGTCTACCCAGCTTTCATTGCCGATTTCTCTGAGTTTATCCTTTGGGACTGCTCTTACCCGCATTTTTTACCCGACCACAACGAGATGATCACCATCACGAAGGACAAGAACGTGTTGCCCGGCTTTGACATCAAGCCATTTCAGTTTCCTGAACTCTTTTGTCTGACATGTTTCAGGATCAAGAATGCCCATGATACCGGCATCAGCAAATGCCACCAGTGCGGACTCAGCATCCCGCAAATTCCCTACGAGGCGTTCAACTTCCTCTTCACGTACCGCCCGGGGTATACCCTCAGTTAGATCAAGAACCTTAAGATGGTTTGACTCAACCCGGACCACTTCAAAATACCGGCCATGGCTCAGTACCACATCCTGCTTCTGGAACCGTGGGAGACGCACCGAGTAGGTGATACGGTACAGCTGCCTCCCGTTTTTTTCCCCAACCAGTTTTGGATGCGTGGTGAACCTGCCACCGAGCTGTGCGATTATTCCCTGAGAGATAAGTGTCCCGATATGCTGTGATCCAACGGTTATATCCAGACCTTCCCGGGTTTCGTTCATATCTACGATAAATGAAAGCCGTTCCCCTCCTGCCTGCAGGGAGTCTTCTACCTGTTGCGCGATTCCTGCTGACATCTGCAGTTCAAAAGTACTGGGGAGCCGCCCATGAGCACGGACCTGAACAATCCCCTCATAATAACTCCCGCTGATCCTGTTACAGCGGTCGCATTGTTCTTTATGCCATATGAGTTCAACGCTGCAGGTGCCTTCAACGGGCGTATTGTAGAGCAATCCCTTCACGTCAATTGTTGCCGTTGAACGGTTAAGGGTATTATCCTCTACCTTCACAACCATTGATGGTTTCCGGACATCCGGGTGGAAGTGGACAGCCGCCTTTGCGAGCTCAGGTGCCAACCCCCCCCGTTCCCGGGTGGTGTCTGTCCAGGTGTTTACCTGTTTTAGTGCACCACAGCTCGGACAATGGGTGCTCTTCACACGCCGGTCACAGGTAAACCAGGGAGTATTTCCGATCCTGCAAAGGTTGCAGAGCCCCTCATGTTCCGAGGGTTTTCCGCATTTAGGGCAGAAACAATCCTGGATACTCATAGCGAGTAGACCTGTGCATGGGGGATATCCCCGATCATTATACAACCTGAGGGGGTTACCAGCCCCATCTCAATAGCAATACTCACCGAACGTTTACCCATCAGGTTGATGTTACCTGCTTTTTTCAATGCGGCTCTCACCATATCTTCACTGGCAGGTGTGTTGCCGTAGAAACATTCGGTTATTTGAACAGAAAGCTCGCCGTTGCTGATCGTGGTGTTCAGCAATTCGCGATCGCACACGGCCACGATATCTCCCGTACCCGGTGAACAATGAACTTTCAAAAACATTGAATACCTATTGGCGGTGGGGAATAAAAAAGGTGAGTTGGAACACTTTTTACAGTGTGATCCTCACGCCATATACTTTTCCGACTGTTTCGGCATGGATCCGGAAGCAGTCCTCATCGGTTATCAGGTTATCCCGGAGCAGCTGGTAGGTATACCTTGGTACTGATTTTGGGCCGATTACCGCCCCGGGTCTTGAGTTCTCATCCATAAAATCACTCTCCATGGTAAATGCCCGACGTTCGCGTGTCAGCTGTGGTATGGCTTCATGTTTTGCGATAAGCGAGGGATGGAGAGGAGTATCGGGTGAACCGTAGTGCTTTACCACGCGTTCTACCGGAAAACCTGCAGTTCGTGCCATCTCTGCAACATCGGTGCATGGACCACTTTCAGCATGGATTTGTAATGCACACCTGCATTCGGCAGCACGGTTCAGGGCATGAGTAAGGATGTCATTGGATGCAGTCCAGACTTCCGGGCTCACTTCATAGTGGGGTCTACCGCTTTTCAGGGCAACTGCTTTTCCCGCCTTTATGTATTCTGCCGCACAGTCAATCCCGGCTTTCATAATACCGGCAGCTTCTGGTAACGACATGCGTTCAGAAAGCCTGCTGATCTCAGCGGGATGGACGCCCAGAACCGGATATACAACAACACCAATCTCTTCAATCAGCCCTGCTACGCGGAGTGTTTCCTCAAAAACAACGGTATAGTCTGCACCGCAGGACGGATGAACGGACAGTGACCAGGATGGTTTTGAGACAAGAAAGATATGTGTCCCGCCAGACCGTAAAAAGTCTTTTGCTGCCTCTATCCCCCTTCCATTCACCGGGTCAATGTGGATATGATCATCCGTGACGGGAAAGTTCGGCGATTGCATAGCACTCCACAATCTGCATGAGGGGATAACCATCCTGAGGAGCAAGTCGTGCCCTGCAATAGGTAAACCCGACACGTGTTACGATTTCGACGTTAAACATGAGCCCGGACAGTTCACTGTACCCGAACGTATTTTCTGTCATAAGGTTACGATCAAGCCTGACCGTGATCACTTCTACATATGGCTGGAGGATCACTGCCTGTTCAATAGCGCTCTCAATACCTGCTGCAGATTTCCGAGAAATGGGTGTGCCTACCCACTGGTGGTAGAGTGCACCCAGCTTTATCCCGGCCTCGAAAATTGCCCGATCCCGTTCAGTCATCATGGTCTTACCCTCTCAAATCAGCTGCAGGATACCCAGTTTGGGTTCCATTGCTTCTCCTGATCGTACGAGCATATCGATTCCCGATTCAACTTTATCCCGCGAAAACCCTTTTGACACTACGAGATCCACTACCTGATCCTTTGAAGCACGTCTTCCTTCTCCGCCAATGTCACGGATGGCGTCTTTTATCACGCGGACAATATCCCGCTTTTCCTTGGAAATACCTGTTGCTATCTTATCAATATCAAAGCTGCCGGTCCTTGCATCATAGGCAATCTGACGCAGGCAGGCGTCAACGATATGGATTACCCGTTCAGCATCATGTTTTTCGATGGAATCTGAGAGACGTATCCGTGCGCTCGCCTCTGCAAGCCTGACAAGCGCCTCAAGTTGCCGGGCTGTTACCGGTACCGGCTTGTTTGGCTCGGCAATCCCCCTGAGCTTGAGGTAATAACTGACAAGTGCTTCCTTTGCCTCCAGGGAAAGTATGGGGAAGCAGGATCGTTTTGAGTACGCGACATACTTGCGGAAGAGCGGGGGATCGATATCCGGCATCACCGGTTTGAGCTGTTGCTGGATGTATTCATCAGTAATACCCGGGATCGGTGTCTTCCTGTGCTGGGCAATCAGTTCCCCGATGCCATGCGATTTGAGGATATGTTCAGCAATAGCGAGGTCACGCTTCTGTTCGGGCTGGTCAGTCATGATGAATATGAGATCAAACCGGGAAAGCAGGGAGGGGGGCATATTGATCTGGTCGGAAATATCTCCATACATGTCGAACCTGCCGTATTTGGGATTTGCTGCACCGAGGAGGGCACAGCGTGATTTGAGTGTGGCAGTTATCCCGGCCTTCGCGACACTGATGGATTGTTGCTCCATGGCTTCATGCAGAGCAGACCGGTCTTCTTTCTGCATTTTATCCATTTCATCAACCGCACAAACTCCCATATCTGCGAGGACAAGAGCGCCTGCCTCCAGGGTCCAGCGCCCCTCACCGAATTCATCTTTGACTGCAGTTGCCGTTAAACCGGCAGAGGTTGAGGACTGACCGCTGGTATAGATTGCCCGGGGTGACAGCTTCACAACATACCGGAGCAGCTGGCTTTTTGCAATACCCGGGTCCCCGATAAGTAATACATGGATATCGCCACGAAGGTGGCTGCCATCCGGCATCTCTTTTGCAATGCCCCCGAAAAGCTGGAGGGCGATTGCCTCTTTGACATCCTCACTTCCATAAATGGTGGGTGCAATTGAATGGGTGATCTTCCGGTAGATCATAGGATCGCTGCTCAGCGTTTTGATCTCATCCTCGTCTTTTTCGTCGATCTCCACCTCTTCAAACTCCTTCTCGGCTATTTCGATGGAGTTACACTCCAGAAAAATGTCAAAGACGGTGCTCTTCTCACCCCTTACTATCCGCTGCATTGAACGGAGAATACCGTTGATCACCACCCGGTCCCCGGGTGCGACCTTACCGGACAGGTCATCAGTCACATCCACATCAAGTGTCTGGGGCTGCTCTCCCCCCCGGAGCCCCTCGGGAGACTCCTGTATCCTTAGTTTCTGGGAATCGACAAACTTCGAGCGTTTGGGTAATAACTCCAGTTTCTTGAATGAACACCCATCAGTTGCACACCCCTCAGGCTCAATGAATTTCCCGTATTTCTGCTTTTTAATGGTGAAATGTCCTGCAGGGCATTTGAATGCTGCTTCAATGACCCGCGGCCTGACTTCCGTGGTCTTGCGAAGGATACCTTCGACCGACAGGAATTTGTTGATGTCATCGGATCTGATATTACGGATACCAACTTTTTTTGGGAGATTGGTGAACCTGATATTGATACCCTTGGGTTCTTTTCCATCCTTGATGCGTATCAGCTGGCTGCTTTTTATTGCGTCCCAGACATCTTCAAGGACCTTACCGGGATTTTCCAGAAGTTCGTCAGCAAGTATGATACCTGCTTTCCCAAACCGTTCCACATCCCGGTAGTCTATGTAAAGGGAGCGTTTGTGGGGATATTCACGGGAGATCTCTCCAATCTCTTTTTTATATTTGCTTTTTAATAATCTGCTCCAGTTTTCTGTCGTATCATTAACGTGCAGGTCCGGGTTTTTATCCATATTTTTACCTCACCTGAGCTTCTGTGAAGAGAGTACGAACCGGGCGATCAGTGCCTCCATCTGGATATCGCTGCTTGACCCCTCCGAGAGCCGATAGTCCGTTTCACCGAGATGGTCGATCAGCTCCACTTTTAATCCGCGATCCATATCCCGTTTGACGATTGCACGGTAACACTGGTTGATCAGTTCATTAGGAGCAATTCCCCGTTCGTGGAGAAGACTTGCAAGGAGCGATTCGGCACCATCAAAATCTCCTGCCAGAGAGAGCTTCAGAAGATCTTCAATTTCATCCGGCCGGGCAGTAGATGTAATTGCATACACCATCTTTTCGTCTATAGTGGAACAGAGAATTGCTGCTCCCTGAAGTGCATTGATTGCCTTGCGCATATCTCCCTGGGCAATATAGACAATTGCTTCCATTGCTTCCTTTGTTATGGTGAGCCCCTCGCGGCCGGCGATTCGGCACGCTTCTTCTTTTACCGCATCGGGTCCCAGAGGTTTGAAGCGGTAAATTGCACACCTGCTCTGGATTGGATCAATTATCTTGGAAGAATAATTGCAGGAAAGAATAAACCTGCATGTCTGGGCATAACTCTCCATAGTCCGGCGCAGGGCTGCCTGTGCATCGGTCGTCAGTGCATCGGCCTCATCCAGAAAGAGTATTTTGAACGTCGCTTCTCCAAGGGGTGTTGTTCTTGCGAATTGTTTGATCTGGTTACGCACCACATCTATCCCGCGTTCATCCGAAGCGTTCAGTTCACGGAAATTTGTCTGCCACGAATCCTTAAAAAATTCACGGGCCAGGGTCACAGCAGCAGTTGTTTTTCCGACACCGGCACTCCCCGTAAAAAGGAGGTGAGGGAGGTTACCGCTTTTCACATAGGATGACAATCGTTCCACAATCTCATCCTGGCCTACGATATCTGCGAGTTTTTGTGGCCGGTATTTTTCAATCCAGATAGTGTGGTTATCTTCCATGTGCATCCTCTTTTCCTGGTATTACATTTAAGCTCGGGAACGGATAGTATGGGTGGTCTTTCCTTTGGAACACTGCTGACAGAGGAAATCACGCGCTCTTTTTAATGATGTCATAATGTTTATCATAAGGGTTTTGAAATTACTTTCCATGCAAGGAAAATATTGTATAATCGCTCTTGTCGTCTTTTTATTGTGTGCAGCCCCTGTAGCGGGTAGTACCGGAAAAATTGCTCCAGGTGCTCCGGTCTTTATCGGTGAAAGCAACCTGGATATCTCCCGAGCATTGAATGGATGTCATACAATAGCATGGTGGCAAAATGGTACGAACGCAAGCGCGCCTCCTGAGAAAACCATTACCCTGTATGAAATAAATACGGTCTCGGAAACAATATATCATTATAATATAAGTCCGGAGATTTTTGCCCGTTATCCGGGTGCATGGTATTGTGTCGATAAAAAACCCCGGAACGTGGTTTTTGAAGTTCTTGAGCCCCAACTCGACATCAAAGTCTGGGATCTGGATAACAACAAGGACGTGAGCGGGAAATCTGTGCCGGTCTCTACGAACATTACCTACCGTGTTGATACAAACCTGTATCAGGCACTTCAACCATTAAACCGTCCTGATAGTAACCCCTCAGATTCATTTTTTACCGTTGAGTTGACCGATTCCTATGGCCAGAGGATCAGCAATATTTTTACCGGAAGTGCCGGAAATTCTCAAACGGTGATCTTACCCTTTGATAAACAGCCCTTTATCACAGAATCCCCCTTTTACTGGAAAAACGGCAAAGACTGGAACCGTAGCGCGCGGAATGTGAGGGGGGAACCGCTCTATCCTGCCATGACATATACTTTCACGATACGGCAGAATCTCAATCACCTGCAGGAAACCTATAAGAGCAGCGGAATTACTGACCTTGATGGAAAGATAACCCGGACAAAAACAATTACGTTTGTGAAAGAGACTCCATCTCCTGTTATTCCGGTGAATACTCAACCAGTGTTTACAACATTACCCGTTGTTGCAGCCGGTTCATCAACAATTTCACCCATTACTACGGTTCCGACATCATCACCAATTGCAAAGAAGACAACCTACACACCCCTGCCGGAATGGATTACGCTGCTCGGGATTGTTATGGCGGGATTGTTTATTATCCGAAAACGGATCTGATATTCCCTCCCGTATTTTTAATACAAGCAATGTGTATACTGTTGAAGAAGTGATCTCATATGAAATCCCGGGAATACCTTATCGCTGGATCTCTCATCGCCATACTGATTATTGCCCTTGCCCTTCTCGTCATGTTACCCTCAATCTCTTCGAATCCTGCAAAGAAATTCAACGAGGCCGGTGCCCTTTACTCTAAAAGTGTTGATCTCGCAAATGAAGGCAAATATGCAGAAGCCCTTAAAGCTGCCGACGATGCTCTTGCTCTTGATGTGACTTCACTTGAACCTCTGATTCAGTCAAACCGGGCAGGTATTCTTGTAATGCTTGGGAGAAACAGGGAAGCGATTACTGCAGCTGACGTGGCACTGTCATCCAATGAGAATCTCACAACGGTCTTTTCGGTTGCCTATTTCAACAAAGGCAATGCCCTTAAAAATCTCGGGCAGATTGATGAGGCAAAAGCTGCCTATGCAAAAGCACAGGAACTTGATAAAAGTCTTATTCCTCCGATATGAGTCGCGTGCCTTATGTCCAACAGCTCTCCTCTTTCTTGTGTTCCCTGCACACGTGGTCAGTGATGTAGCTTTTGCCTTCCCGATACCGCTGCGCGAATTAGTTGATATTATCCGTCCATTGTAATCACCCGCGATTTTTGGCACTGACTATATCTTGAATACGGTTACCAGACCAATTCTTATACGACTTTATGGAAGGTGCAGCACGGGTATTTGCCGGGGAGTACGGGGGGTCAACACTTTCAGTACAGGATGAGGATTCCGGGAATCCTGCATGGGTAGTGACTCCTGGCGGTGCATGGTGCCGGTTTATGTTCCTTTCCGGTGCCCTGACCGAAGTTGCAGAGATCGGTGATATGGTGCGCACCCGCATTGCTGATCCAACAGGTGTATTCAATCTGGTGATAGGTGGCCGTAATACCGCGCTTGCAGAAACTTTCTGCAAACTCCCCGTGCCGGCATTTGTTACGGTCACCGGGCGAGCCCAGATGTACCTGAAGAATGGGGAAGTTATGCTCTCCGTCCGTCCTGACAATGTTCTTGTTGTGGATCGGCTGGTGCGTGATCAGTGGGTGCTGACAACAGCCAAATCAACCCTTGAACGTCTCCACCATATGCACCTCGCTATTCAGGGGACCTGTACGGATGAGCGCTACCTTGCTGTGGTTCGCCATTATTC
>DATMWO010000264.1:0-2649 GCA_035562475.1 Methanoregula sp. | reverse complement strand
GGCTGCCTGAGCCAGTGAGCTGAAAGATAGAAGTCCCAGTTCCGAGCTGCCGGTTGATCACACTGCCGGTTGATGAATCGTAGTAAATATCGAACTCTGCATTCATCATCGGATGTTGGACCAGGACAAAATACTGGCCGGGTGCAAGCGATTGGGTGTCAGCCGATTTGAGTTCATAATCATAGGTGTTATCCGCATTTGTGGACACGGTTGCGATCTTTACATAATTGTACCCAATTAGCCAAACCTGCAAACCATCACGCGGGTGACCGGTGGCGATACCATGAATAGAGACTGGATCCCCGTTTGCGATTTCCGGTGCTCCAGCAAACGAACTGCCGGGAGATAAGGAGATGGCTGCTATGGGGGGAATTATGACAAGTGCACACAGGAGCATGAGGAATACAGGGTTTCGAAGAGAAGGTATGATCATACTACTCAGCTGGTATGGGGCTTGAAGATTTATGAAGATGTGTGGCAGGATGATCCATCCTCAGTCTCTTCGTGTATTGAGCAGTACCCAATACTTCCCGTAATCCAATGATTATCAGAAGAACTTGAATTAGTAGATTAACGGTTTAAAAGAAGTGAGTGGGAGGAGTAAGCCTCCTTCTGTTTTTAGCGGCATTCAGCTATGCGTCATACCCGGACAGATACCGAGCGATCCAATTGTCCTGTTCTGACTTGCACCCGCAGGGATTCGCCGTTTCACCGATTCCTGTTTGTTAACGCTCAGCGAGTTATCACACATTTCGTGTGCACTTGACAATACGTCTCGATCGCTTCATGACTGAAAACAGGCCGTGTCGTTTCTGTGCCATTGCCGTGACTCTCGCCACCCGTACTTGTGTACGGCTGCGTGCCCAGTGGGTGGGAGGACTTTCCTCAGCAGCCATAACGGCCACCGTCGGCCGCTCTCTCCCTCTCCTGTAATACTATGTTTTTTTCAGGTGATAAGCACAGCGCTTGGGGCAGTTTTATCCTCAAACAAAGCGGGTGTTCGTGCTCCTTTTATAAAATTCAAAACCAGTCCTTCAGAAGTACTCAATAACAATCTGAACACACGCAGTAGTTTCACCCCCGGCTGTTTCTGTCTCCCCAAATGCAATAACCCTGGCACAGGCAATTCATTATTATTGTTATAAATCGTGGAGGGATTTTAGGGGAAATCCACGGTCCACTCTGTAATCTTACCGGTAATTTGTATTTCATTTCAACGGACAAGGAATTTTTATAGAGTCATTTAACCTGAAAACTCCAGCATGATCCCTCTCTGAGCTGCCACTCATCTCCCCGTTATCAACAAATTCTGAACAGATTTTCAATCATCCCTGAGGTAAGCACAACAGTGGACCCGGCGGACAGGTTCTTTCCGGTATTTCAACTGCCCTGCGCGTATGATCTCATTGCGTAACCAAGGGAATTATCAGATTCCATGTTCGAAAGATTGTTAAATAAGGTGCACTAAAGACAGTCTCAAAGATATGGGGGAGATGAGTTTGAACCTGCTCAATACAGATGATGGTGAGATGGCTCTACGCCTTGCACGTGGTGCGATTGAGTATGCTGTTGTAAAAAAACCAAAACCCGCTCTCGCTTTGACACCGGTTTTTGGGGATAAACGCGGGATTTTTGTCACTCTCACCAAAACAGGAGAACTTCGTGGGTGTATCGGATTTCCCTATCCGGTTATACCTCTCGGAGATGCAATCGAGGATGCCGCCGTCGCAGCAGCAACCGGAGACCCCCGGTTTCCCCCGGTTCGAAAGGAAGAACTTTACTCTATCGGACTTGAAGTTACAATCCTGACCGACCCTGTTGCGGTTACCGGTGAACCTGGCAAACGACCGGAAAAAATTGAGGTTGGCAGGCACGGTCTTATCGTGCGGGGAAGGGGAACGAGTGGCCTCCTGCTTCCTCAGGTAGCTACTGAGTATGGCTGGGATAGCACGACATTTCTCAACCATACCTGTATCAAAGCAGGGCTCCCTGAACGATGCTGGACCAATGCAAATGTTGAGGTGCTCACGTTTGAAGGACAGATCTTCAATGAACCATTTATGAGGGCAACCGTTTAACCTGAATACCGCACATATAAGCGGACAGCACGGGTGCAAAAATGGCAATTGCGTTTGAGAGTTTGTATAGTGATATCCACGGACGATCCGGAAAACTTACGGTCGGCAAAAAGACGATAAAAACTCCTGCACTTCTCCCGGTTATAAACCCCCACCTCCAACTCGTTACGCCAAAGGAGATGCAGTCGATGGGAGTTGAAGCCCTGATTACGAACGCCTACATCTTTTCTCAGAGTAAACAGTACCGAAAACGAGCCCTTACCGAAGGACTGCACAAAGTTTTGGATTATGATGGTGTCATAATGACCGATTCGGGTTCATTTCAGCTCTCAGTCTATGGGCAGGTCTCTACTACCAATATCGAAACACTCTCCTTCCAGCGTGATATTGGAAGTGATATATGGGTGCCGCTGGACATCCCGACATCCCCTGCATCTGACCGTACCACAACTGAGCGGGATCTCTCGGTAACCCTGCAGCGTCTCAAGGAGGCAAAAGAGGTCTTTGGCAAGGAAGCTCCTCTTGCGGGACCGGTACAGGGTGGCAGCTTTACTGACCTTCGGGAACGCGC
>DATMWO010000263.1:0-3922 GCA_035562475.1 Methanoregula sp. | reverse complement strand
CAACCCTCGGGAACGTAATAGCGCTTCCCGCCACTCAGGGTCCTGCCGCAGAAGTCCCGGCAGGTGGCCGGCCTCCTGTCGTAGATAGCACACCCCCACGTCCTGACCCCGCTGCCATCAGGCTCCTCTTCACGCAGGTGCCGGCACGGAGCGTCGGCAAGGAAAAAGCCGTCCGCTTCCTTAAGACCGCGTTCGCGGAGGTACTGCAGCTGGTGGGGTTTGCACTGCCGGACGAGAACAATGGGGAGCCAGCGGCAGCACTCTCCGCATCGGCTGCAGGTCCCGGCTGCGGAGGCGGCTGGTTGGGAGGGTTTCATCGGGACATCACCGGCCGCCGTTTGAACAAGCCCGGTTTGTCAATTTCAGTAAAAAAATGATGTTTTTGTAAGAATTCCTTTACCAGTTCATTGAGGAGAGCAATACTTATCAGCGTACTGATAAGACGTACCTTATCCCGGACGGCAAAACCGAGGAGATACCGTTCTACGGGATACCAGATCGTATCGGGGTATGTATCCGGGTCCGTTGCATCTGCCATGGCTGATCCTTTTAGTGATAGATGTATGAATAGTCGTATCCTGAAAAATAGTTTTCTTCGGAAAATGCCGGATTTTTATAAGGAACGGTCCTCCGCACAGGTGCCGTAAAGCTTTGCCCTTAAGTCCTGTCTGATGGCGGACAGACAGACTCAACCGTACATCTTTTTATGGAAAGATGACAATCAATCCCCATGGATAAGCAACCACAAACCATACATGTGAAAAAAGATCGTCCGATATGTGACCAGTGCCAGGCTGCCAGTATCAAGATCCGACCCGACGGGACCTATTCGTGCAACCATTGCGGGTATGACAGTAAAACGGGAAAGAAGAAGTAACCGGCACCCGGGTACGGTGAACATCATACCCTTTTTGCATCTGGGCCATTTTTTTTTAAAAGACCTTTTTTTTACCCTAAGTATTCTTCACGGACCGGGTAAAAGATCTCGATTGCCACCGAGTCTTCATGGGTCGTTGCCGAATGCCCGGCATTTCCGGGGATATTCCAGCTGTCGCCCGGCCGGATATCCGATTCCTCATCGCCGATCCGGAGGGTGATATGTCCCGAGACAAGATACCCTGTCTGCTCGTGCGGGTGGGTGTGCCGTGGGAGGTGCGAACCTTTGTGTAACCGGAATTCGGCCATGAGCGTGTTCTTCCCAAAGACAAGGGTCTTTTGCCTGATGCCGGGCAGTGATTCCCGGTAGCCGGTTTCAGTGTGAAGGGAAAACATGAAAAACGATCCTGATGTTGGCCGCCTGAACCGATAAATGATACCGTTTCTCATCGCGCATTGACCGTTCAACCCCGCTCTTGTGTCCCGGTGGCAGATCGGGCGGGATTATTCCCGTAAAACTGTGTGATTCTTTGTAACCTGGTACCTGCAGATAATTTCCCCTGGTTTCATGGCTGACAAGGGGTAAACGTATCACAACAGTAATTTTTTTCACCAGTCAGTTGTGGGGTATTTTAAAAAAATACCTCCTCCCTGGTTCTGCTCTGGTGGTGAGCAACCACGACCACAAACCACTTGGCACCGTACGTGCCACCTTTTCTGCACTACGTTCAGGTTTTTTAAAAATGAACATATCTGATTCCCGATGCGGAGAGGCGCATTCCTGTACCCTGAAACAGCTTGGCTGGACAGAAGAACACATGCAGGCATTTTCAAAATATACCGGACCCTACGTCCCCGGCCGCGTGGCCTGCCGGCAAAAAACCGTCTGGGATGTCTTTATCGATGGCGGATCTGTTACGGCCGGGATCTCCGGAGCCTTAAAAAAGCTTGACCGCTTTCCCGCAGTGGGTGATTTTATCGTGCTGCTTCACCAGCCGGAAGCCGGCTCCTCCACGATCGTTGATATCCTGCCGCGGAAATCTGTATTCACGCGGGGAACTTCCGGAAAAGCTGGCACCGACCAGGTCATTGCGGCGAACATCGATATCGTGTTTATTGTCACTGCAGCCGGTCATGACCTCAACGCACGGAGGATCGAACGATACCTTGCGATCGCCCATGCGTCAGGTGCACAACCCGTGATCGTGATCAATAAGTCCGATCTTACCGACGACCCTGCACTGCTCACTGAGGAAATTATCCCGGTTGCATCCGGTATTCCGGTTATTCCCCTGAGTGCCATGAGTGGTTATGGGATCACCCGGCTCGAACCATTCCTTACCCCCGGCACAACGATCGTACTCATCGGTTCATCCGGTGTCGGCAAGTCTACGCTTATCAACCGGCTGATGGACCGGCCCATCCAGGAAACCTCCGTCATCCGGGACTATGACGGGAAAGGCCGGCATACAACGACCGTACGGCAGCTCTTCATTCTGAAGAGCGGGGCACTCCTGATCGATACTCCCGGGCTTCGGGAGGTTGGCATTGGCACGGCATCAGCCGGCATTGGCGAAACATTTCCGGATATTCTAAACCTTGCAACCGGATGCCGTTTCTCGGACTGCCGGCACGAGCAGGAGCCGGGCTGTGCCGTGCAGGAAGCCGTGAAGAGTGGAAACCTTTCTTCACCCCGGTTGGAAAATTATCACCGGCTCATACGGGAACTTGCATTCGAGCAGGAGAAAGCCGAAATAGGGCTTGTGCGGTCCGAACGAAAGCGGTGGAAAGGAATCACAAAACTCGCAAAGGAGATCTCTAAAAGGAAAGGGGATTTTTAGAGCACTCAGGTACGGTTCATTTTTGATGAGAATTACCGTCAGTTGTGTGGTACTTAAAAAAAATTGAATACCCTGGAATGCCTTCCTTGAACCAACAAGGATAGTGCTCCCGTATTTTCTTTTTAGAGCAACCTGAATAACCTTAAAAAAAAAGAACAGGATTTGGGCTTGGCTCCTGCTCAGGTTCCCTGTATCTGCCGCCCGATTTTCGTTGCAATTAATGTAATCAGACTAAAACTTTAAGATCATTGCTGCGTATTGCTCTGCATTATGGATAATGTTGGAGATCTCATGAAACAGGTAGCGACTGGTGACAACCTCGCTCTGATCAGCAAGTCAGTTGGATGAGACGGGAAAGCAGTACAATCAGCTCTTTAAACTCTTGGACGACTGTATTCATTACTTAACCTATTGCCCGTCACCAGAATAATCAGCAGTTTTTAAGTGCGATTGCCCACGACTCAATGGTCCATAGTACCAGTTTTTCATTAACTCCATAATTGTCCATCAACCGTTTCTTAAAACGATCAAATAAGATATTGTCAGGTACTTTGTTTTCACGTTTTAACAATTCCTGGGGAATTCCCTCATTCAGTGCATTTACCAGGGAATTGCGTTCTTTATTAAATTTTCCCTGATAATAGTCCATGAGCAGAGCGTTAACCTTTCGTGGATCTTCCAGAATTATTTTCCCATATGACCTGATCACATCACACAGGTATTCTCTGGGGAAGTCTCTTGTTTTTATTCCATCCCCGGGCGAGGCTTCAGTCTGGACTTTTGGATTATTTTTTTGGGGTACGTTTACAGGTTTTTTTATACTGGTATTGGATTTCGGTATTGATGTACCGGCAGGCTGGTTACCCGGTGGGGTTCTGATAAAACTATCATAAAAGTAATGCACAATCCAGGTGATTAACGGCATCATAACAAATAACAATCTTTTACGCCATGTTGATCCAACAAACCCAAAAAGACCGAGTCCGGACAAACATAAATCAAACAAAAATGCAGGTGAATTGAGGTCATTGCTCTCTTTTTCAGTGGGTTTTTTAAAAATTGTATCGATTATTCCCCAACACTTTCTTATTATCAGGAACAGATATACAAGGAAAAATATGATTACCAGAATGAAGAGAACCACAACTCCATAAACAATATTGATGAGAACACTGGTATCCACAGGCATTTCAATAAATCGTTGA
>DATMWO010000262.1:0-3093 GCA_035562475.1 Methanoregula sp. | reverse complement strand
GGCGCAGTGATGAAACGATATGCGGTAATACCGGTATCGCTCTATGTGTTTCTCGGGGCACTGGGCCTTCCGGTGTTTCATACAGGAATTTCAGGTATTGGTATCCTGCTGGGACCAACAGGCGGTTATCTGGTAGGGTTTATCTTCGCTGCGCTGGTAGTCGGACTTGCCTATGAACACGAGTCGGTGACCATCCGGATAACAGGTCTTTTCGCCGGAACCGTTATCATTTATGTCTGTGGTGTCGCATGGCTGATGTATTCCCTTACGATAGGTCTTATCCCTGCAGTAATAAGTGGAGTGCTCCCGTTCATCCCCGGTGATGTGATAAAAATATATGCTGCTTATATGATAGCGAAACGACTGCCATGATAACCGCTGAATTCCTGTGCTACCGTAAGCTTGCCATTGACTCACTTGAAATAAAACCCGGCATTACCACGATCATTGGCGCAAATGGCAGCGGGAAGACCACATTTCTTAAGCTCTGCGCCGGAATTGCGGTACCAGACTCCGGTACTCTCCTCATCGATGACACACCCCCACGAGAAACCGAGATCGGGTGGGTAAACGAGTTTCCTGACCGCAATATTCTGTTTGTAAACGTGTTTGATGAGATTGCATCCCCGCTTCGTTTCCGTCGCATTCCCTGCGATGAAATTGATTCAAAAGTCCGTGCATGTGCGGAAACTTTGGGTATAACCTGTCTCCTGAAAAGAGAAGTGCGGGATTTGTCGGGAGGTGAGAAAGTGCTCGTTTCCCTTGCAGCAGCAATGGTTCACCACCCAAAAGTGCTGGTCCTTGACGAATACGATTCACATCTTGATGCACACTTTATGGCGAAGATTGAGCAGGGAATCAGAAGATCTGGGGCAGAGTATGTGATCCGTTGCACGCAGCAGATGGATACTGCCATCTGCAGTGATCATCTTCTCTTTTTTGATTCCGGGCGGATCACCCATGCCGGTCCACCTCACGATATTTTTCCTTTCCTCAAAGGAACAGCTTATTATCCGTTGTTGTGGGGATGCTGATGGTAAAAATTACCTTAAACCGGGTATCTGTAGTTCGTGACCACTGGTCACTTTCTGCGTCCGGCACATTCAATGAAGGCGTGCACCTTGTAAGCGGCGATGTAGGGAGCGGGAAGTCAACGCTGGCACTCATGATGGCGGGGCTCCTTCCCCTGTCTGGCGGAGACATTGAGAAAGAGGAGATTACCACAACCATGCTCTCACTCCAGTTCCCGGAACTCCATGTCACCGGCCGAACTGTTGCAGAAGAATGTGCATCCTGGGGAGTTGATCCGGATGAAATCCTTGCTGCTGTCCGATTGACCGGAAAAACAGAGGAATCACCCCTGTCTTTGAGCAGGGGTGAACTCAAACGGCTCCACCTTGCATGCGTTCTCGCAAAAAACCATGACCTTCTCTTGCTTGATGAACCGTTCAGCTCGCTTGACTGCGAGGAAAAAGTAAAAATCTGTGCACATATCGGGCAAAAGTCGCAGGGTATCACCGTTATTTTCACCCATGAACAGAATATCCTTCCCCGAGTGAAGCAGATCTGGGAGATTGTTGATGGCATGCTTGTTAATTGTGGCACGCCACCGGGTGCATTTACGCACTGGCGCCATGTCCCGAAATTAATAGAGAGACTTACGGCTCTTGGATCCAAACCTGAAAATATCTCCTTGGATGACCTTAGGGAGGCTGTATGCAGGATCCAAGGATAAGAATTGCTGTCGCAGCAGTTCTCTCCCTGGCGGCGTTCGTGAGCCTTCACGGTGCTGCCGCTGTCTTTCTCTGGTGGCTGGTGTTTACCCCGCGACTGCAACTTGCAAAAAGGATCCGGCTGGTTTTTTCTTTAATCCTCATGATTGCACTTTTCAGCCTTGTCCTGGAACTCTCCGGGGGAAGTGGTATTTCGTATTTTGCCAGAATGACCGTTATCGTACTTATCGGTATGTGGATATTCAGCGAACAGAAGTCAGGAGAATTCCTTGCCATTGGGGTCTGGTTGTTTGGCGACAGGACAGGATTTGAGCTCGGTATGGTCGCTGAGATGGGAATGCAATCATTAGTGTCAGTCACTGCCGATCTCGACCGGATTCGTATGGCAGAAAAGATCAAAGGAATGCAATGGGAAGTGCGCAGCCTCGTCCCCGCAGGACTTGTACTTGTCCATGGTGCACTTGCCAGGGCAGAAGATACAGCAGAACTGCTTGCAGTCCGGGGATATCAGAACGGAGGGACACTGTGCCCGACATTTTTTACCCGACCTCTTGACCTTGTTGCAGGCATGTTTGCTTTAGCCATTGTAATTTTTTCCTTGATTCCAGTTAGTGAATTTTTTATACTTTACCGATGAAGGTTTGAGAGGCTTAATACGATCCAATGGAAGCCCTGAGGATCTTCATGCACACCGCCTCTCAAAAAAAAGTCAACATAACGGACACCACGTTACGGGATGCCCACCAGTCACTCATCGCTACCCGGCTACGGACAGAGGATATGCTTCCTCTTGCAAGGGAGATAGACAACTGCGGTTTTTTTTCCGTTGAGGCATGGGGCGGCGCTACCTTCGATACCTGCATTCGTTTTTTAAATGATGACCCCTGGGACCGTCTCCGGGCTTTGAAGGCCGAACTCAAGCACACCCCGGTCCAGATGCTTCTGCGGGGACAGAACCTTGTCGGATATCGTCACTATCCTGACGATGTGGTTGACAGGTTCGTCACGGCAGCGCATAAAAACGGTGTGGACATCTTCCGGGTATTTGATGCCTTAAACGATATCAGGAACATGAAACGGTCAATGGACCAGGTCAAAAACGTGGGGGCACACCTGCAAGGTGCAATCTCTTACACGACCAGCCCGGTTCACTCTACGAAAACATTCATTGAAATGGCAAAAGAGCTCTATTCCCTTGATTGTGATTCGATCTGCATCAAGGATATGGCAGGACTCATCATGCCCGAGGCGACCCGGGAGCTGATTATTGGCATCAAGGATGAAGTGGATATAAAAGTTTGCCTGCACAGCCATTCTACGAGTGGAATCGCGCCGATGAGTTACCAGGCATCAATTGAAG
>DATMWO010000261.1:0-3810 GCA_035562475.1 Methanoregula sp. | reverse complement strand
GGATTATCGCATCGGGAGAGCCACAGCGGCGGGGGTGAAACCCCTTGAGCGTATAGCTGGTAATTGAGCATTTTTCCAGAGTCTGAAAAGATATATGTCCTCACCCTTTCATCTGCCCATTTTCTTTTTCTCAGCTTCCATATCAAGGATAATCTCAAGTTCGAGGGATTTTCCAAAAGCTTCCTGGGCTTCATCGCTTCGCCCGAGTTCATCCAGACATACTCCTTTGATATACCAGGCAGCGGCATCATTCCCGTTGAGGGCGAGTGCCCGTGTGCAGGCAAAGAGTGCATCGTTATACCGTTCGAGATTGTAGAGCGCATGCCCTTTTTTTGACCAGGCATCAGCATAGTTCTGGTTGAGCTTGATTGCCTGCTCGCAACCGGCAAGTGCTTCTGCATTCCTCCCGGTCTCGATAAACACTACCGCCCGAAGATACCAGGCTTCAGGATTTTTGGGATCGAGCGACAGGGCCTTTTCATAATAGGCAATTGCCTCCTTGTATTTCGTGCGGCTGGCATAGGTACGCCCTTTCCTTAACAGCCCGATTACCTCATTGGTTGTCATGGTCGTCTCTTTTTGGAGGGTGCATGTATCCTGGTCAAAGTTTTCCCCCTGAACTACCTGCCGGTGATTCCTCAAAAAGATCCCCGAAAATCTTTTGTAAGGCTTTATTCTCATACTCCCCTTTTCTTGCCTGAGCCTCCTGCAGATGTTGGGGGGATTCCCAGACAAACCAGTCTTTCATCGACATATAGGAGATAAAATGGTTCGTCATCTGCACACCCAGCCGGTAGATATCATAAAAATAGTCAAGGCCCGGTTCTGCATTCCAGTCTATTTTTTGCAGGTACTTCTCCATGATCTCAAGCATGTTGTCGCCAAAGACCTTAGACTGGTACCACGAGGTATGTGTCCAGCGCGTGGTGAGCATCTCTTTTACCTCAAGGTGGTTGAACTTTTTCATCTGCGGGATATTGACAACCGGCATCAGCTGATCTGCAGGAAGGGTCTTTGCGAGGTACTGGTCACGGGCATAGAACATTGACTTATTCAGAACAAAGTAGCGCCGTGGGATGACATCTTCATACTCCATCATTTCATCCATGTCCATCTTTCCCTCCTTCATGAGATAGTAGAGCTGGGTCTTTCTGATCGGGGGCATCCGGTGATAGACACGGGCGTTGGTGATCGGATTCCAGGGGAGTTCGTTGATATCATCATTAAAGTTGGTGTAGAGGATATTGAGCATCTGGATGAGTTTGTGGACCGGGAGTTTTTTCTCCTTTTTTGCCTCATCCTTGAGGGCATCGATATAGATCTGATGTATCCCCCGGTACACGGAATCTCCGGTAAAGGAACAGACCAGATACCGGGACTTTTTTGCCGCCGCGCCTTTGATAAGCAGGTGCACGCAGTGCCTGGCAATGATAAAATCCTTTAACAGTCCAATGTAATGCGCCGGAAAAATAATCATGTTTTTCTCGATATCGTAGGTATAAATATCCACCAGCATGCCGTTTGGGTCTGCCTCGGGATTGCGCAGGAGAGAGATTTCGGTGTCCAGAAGGGTTTCTGTCTGACTGACCAGTTGTCGCAGGAGTTTGGACAAAGGCATATCAGTTTTCACGTTTCACTCACCTGATCCCGGATAAAATTCTTACCGGTTCAATTGGCGGGATCAACCTTAATATATCTGATGAATCGTGTTCAGCCTGCAAATACCAGACTGATAGTTCCTCAAAAAAGACAGGAAAGAGCTACCGTGGGGATGGGTGGGGAAACCGGAGGTTCTCCTGTGCCCAAAGAAGGTTCGGGAAAAATTTGCCTCTCCTCATATCCGGACCTTCTCATAAAAAAACCTGAAATCTATTCAATATATTTATCTTGTTGACATCGTAAACAGACAATAAGATGTATTATGGCTGACATGCTCACGGATTTGTTAATTTACATCGCTATCGGAATTATGACGTTTGCAATTGGTGCAATTCTCGGATACCAGCTCCTCGTGATGTATTATACGAAGCGATTCATGGTAATCGCACAGGAATGTTTTGATGTCGAGTCGGTGATACCTATCATAGATGAACTCGCCCGGGAGACCTGAAAAACGGAGAGACCATGGTTGACGTAGTAAGTTACACCTTAATAAGTATCACCTGCTTCTGCTTCGGGTTGATTGTCAGTTTCCAGATGGCTCACATCCACTATTGCCGGAAGCTGACCGTCCTTGTGAGGCGATCAATAGCAACGAAAACAATTGCCCCGGTCCTTGTCGAATTCGAAGCAGGCAAGTCAGCAAAATAATTTTTATAGTCCGGTTTTTTTACCGGACAAAGGGACCCGGCAGCATCTCTGTTTTTATCAGGTGCCCGGGGTTCGGGTTATTTTTTAAAAAAACAATGACTCTGGAGAAATGCTCAATTACATGCTCTCCGCTCAGGGGGTTTCACCCCAGCCGCTGTGGCTCCCCCGATGCGATAAAACCCCGGACAGGTGCTACGTCATCATCGCTTAGCGCAGTGGCGGCGTGGGAGGACAGGCTCATGTCCCCTCCGTCATCCCACCAGCATCCTGAATTTCCTCTCAAAATAAATGGAATTCTCCAGAGCCAAAATACCATAAAAAGACCGGGGGAAGGGGGGTCAATGCCATCCCTTCTGAGGATCTTGAGCGACCGGATACAACCCTCGTTTCCCTACGCTGTATCCGGATCCAAAAAAGCAGGAAATCACCGTAACCGGGCCCGGGTACATCTCAAATAATATTTAATAGTCTTTTCCCGATCACCTATCACTATGAAAAAATTGTTGCTCCTCGTTTTACTATCCCTATTCGTTTACCTGGCGGCATGTATTTCACTACCCGGTGATCCTTTTGATACTCCTTCAAATCAAACAATTTCTGAAAAAAATCTCCATACGGTCAACTGCAGAGTGTTCGATGCCAATACCCTGCCCTTGGCAAACGCTTCAATAACAATTACCTATAATTCATCCGAATACTCAGATGGTTTTATTTATGGTAGTAATCTCAGTGTTATGCGGGTAAAAACTGACGAAAATGGAAACTTTTCCTTACCCCTGAATAAATTAGTCCCTTATAACTTCACCGTCGCCAGGCAGCAGGATGAATTCAGTACCCTGTTGATTCCGGCGGATGATGTGTGCCTTATAAAGCCAACTTCGCCGGTAACTTCTCCTCCCGTACCTGCCAATACGCTGACAATGCGATCCCCAACCACATTACAGGAGCTGATAAAAGGAGTAAATACAGGAGTGGGATGGTTTAACGGACTTTTTTAAAAATAGAATTGGAACAAAACAAAAAACCCGGGTGAATATATCAGTCATTTTCCTTGTAGTAATAAAATTCGCCCAGTCCCTTTTGTTCCCGGTCAAGGAATGATCCGGGTTTGTTGATCCGGGGTCTCCCGCTCTGGTCACGGCGGAACGTAACCTCAAGCACCTCGAGGAAACGGTTCATTCCTTCCCGCATCTTAAACGGTCCGGCTGCGGTTCCCTGCCTGCCCGGTTCCCCTTCAAAGACCAGGATCCGCTCGCTGATCATATCGATGAGATAAATATCATGATCAATCACCATGATGCCGACTGACCGGCCCTCGGCATGGTGTTTGATCATCCTGGTTACCTTGACCCGCTGTTCCACATCAAGATGGGCACTGGGTTCATCGAGTATGTAGAGGTCGGCATCCCGCGAAAGGCACCCTGCGATAGATACCCTCTGCAGCTCTCCGCCACTCAGGGAATCAACCGGTGACTGGAGAATTGCTGCAAGGGACAGGGA
>DATMWO010000260.1:0-11313 GCA_035562475.1 Methanoregula sp. | reverse complement strand
AACATCTTCTTTGTAAAGGCCGCGACCAGCGGCACCTTGTATGCAGTGGCTGAGGAGTTCTCACAAAATCCAAAGATTGCCACCTACGTGGTCACGGTGACGGATGATCACGGGGACAAGATCGCCCTCTTTCAAGGAATGGTATACCGGAAAACGCCCGGACAGGCACCGTGATCTTCGCTGCACTGCCAAGACAGAGGACCGGTCCCGGTTTGAAACTATACATACGCTGAGAGGGACTATTTTTTTCATTGCATCAGTGCGCCAGGCCCGTTTTCTGAAATAATTTTATAAATGATAACCACAGAGTGGTAAGAGAAAAGAACAGAATGGGAGAGTTTTCGTACAATGCAGGTTTGCATACAGCATGAACCAATAGAGATCGAACGGAAAAGGAAAAGCGGTGTACCTATGGCATTTTGTGTATGCAAAGATCTCGGCATGAATTGTTCTTTTGAAGCGACCGGCACAACTGAGATCGAAGTTATGAGAAAATTTATTGATCATGCAGGATCTGCGCACAACATGGAATTACTGACTGCTGATGTTATTTACCGGATTCAGAAAGCAATAAGAAAATAAAGAGCTTTTTTGGTTTTTTTAGCCCGCTTCTCTTCATTTCAGATCCACACTATTCGCATGATTTCATTCATCTGACCGTGTGGGTCCCTCTTAATTTTCGCTGAAGAGACCTGATTTAGCATCGCACCAAGATCCCCGCCCTTATTATAACAAAAACATACCGTTACCCTGGCTGCAAAGATATGGCTACCTGGAGGAAGGGAATTGGATTTAGAGGTGGTGTGCAGAAGGGGTGTGAAGAATGATTTGTCCGATTGTCATTGTGATGTCCCCCAATTTAAGAAAAACCCTGTAAATCCAACTCTGACAAAAAGAGGGAGTTGGTGCATATAAAATACTCAATCGGTAGTGGTTCTCTGGTTAAACCAGATGGTGTTAACAATATGTCTAAAAAAAGATCCTCCAGCAACCGTGTTCTGGTAATCGCGGGTAGTTCATAATCAGTCTCCGATATTTCCTGGTGAACCGGGAAATTTCAAGGAACGTACAGGGAAAGCAAATCCGGCAGAGAACCGGATAAAACCCGGCACACTATTCTGATCCGCTTGCGACCAAAGCTATGCCAATATCCAAAGCTTGAAAGATTCTGCTGGCATAAGAATTTCTGTTGGGTATATGTATGAAACAGGCACGGATGGTCAAGCCCGGTGATCCGGCAAAGAATTTCTCGTTAAAAGACCAGAACGACAAGACATTCGGTCTCTTTGAACAGAAAGGGAAATACACACTTCTCTCCTTCCATCCTCTGGCATGGACGGATTTCTGTGCTGCACAGATGAAATCTCTCGAAGATAATCTGGAAGTGCTGGAATCACTTGGCTGTATGCCGGTAGGGATCAGCGTAGATTCGAGGCCGTGCAAGCGTGCATGGGCAGAAAGTCTTTCAATTACGCACACCCGGCTGCTGTGTGATTTCTGGCCACAGGGGGGTGTTGCACAGAAATACGGGCTCTTCCGGGAAGAAAATGGGTTTTCCGAGCGGGCAAATGTGATCGTTGACATAAACCAGACGGTTGTCTTTGTGAAGGTGTATCCTGTACACTCTGTACCGGATATCAGGGAGGTAGTCGGGTTTATCGAGCAGCATAATTCAATTTTCGCAGGATAGAAATAGCCTAGGCCCGGAAAACGTGCATCATCGAATACATTATTTTCCTCCGTGACAAAATGAAAGTAAATGAAAGAAGATACCCGGTGGAAACTGATTATTGCAACAGGGCTCATCCTCCTGTCTCTTGTATTGTTTACTGCCCATTACCTGATCTTTCATGATGAGCACCACCTGTCCATATTCTTTGTCGGGGACCTGGCTTTCATTCCGATAGAAGTGCTGATTGTTACGCTCATCATTGACCAGATGCTGGAATCCCGGGAAAAACAGCGGAAGATGGAGAAGCTGAATATGGTCATCGGCACCTTCTTTTCCACGCTCGGGACTCCGCTCCTTGCCCGGTTGACCGGTGCCGATTCTCATGTAGGTCCGGTGAAACAGCGCCTGGTAGTCACGGACACCTGGAACACGGCAAGGTTTAAGGATATGCGGAAATGCCTTGATGATTACTCGTGCAGTGTTTCACTTTCCCGGATCGACCTGGAAGATTTCCGGAGGTTTCTGATCGATCACGAGGAGTTCCTCTTGCGCCTGGTGGAAAACCCCATGGTCTTTGAACACGAATCGTTCACGGACCTTATCCTGGCGCTCAACCACCTGACCGAAGAGCTGAAAGCACGGGACGACCTGTCCACATTGCCCCCATCCGACAAAAGCCATCTTACTACTGATATCCAGCGTGCGTATACCCGGTTGATCCACGAATGGATCACCTACATGGAATATCTTAAAAACCACTACCCCTATCTCTTCAGCCTTGCGATGCGGAAGAATCCATTCGATGAATCGGCCTCGGTCATTGTCATGCAGGATGCCTGAACCCTTCCATTTTTTTATGGCGGGCCGGGGTATTTTTCTGTCAGCCGGGGGATACTGATTCCAGCGGTCAACGCTAAAGACAAAAAAAGAGAATTATTCTTCCAGTTTTTTCATCAGCCACGCCATGTTGGTCCCCAGCGTCTTCATCGTTGCGAGACCCTCCTTATCCTTTTTTACATCTCCGGGTGCCAGCCCCATGCCGATGTTCCAGTAGGAGGAGCCGGGGACAATCATCTGGCTGATCAGGAAGAAATGGTTGAGTGTATCGAACGTGTGGATGGCACCTGCCCTGCGGGCTGCAACCACCGCAGCGCCCACCTTGCGCCGGAACATATGATCGTTTGCCCGGGCAACATATCCCGCACGGTCGATGAGCGCTTTCATTTCCGAAGAAACATCCGTGAAGTAGGTGGGCGATGCCAGGATGATCCCGTCAGCTTCCATCATCTTTTCGATGCACTCATTGAGGATATCGTTGGCAATAACGCACCGTTTATCCTTATTCTCATAGCATTTTCCGCAGGCGATACAGCCTCTGATTTTTTTACCGGAGAGCTGAACCATTTCGGTTTCGATCCCTGCTTTCTTGAGCTCTTTAAACACCGTACTGACCAGAATTGCGGTATTACCATCTTTCCTGGCACTGCCGTTGAATGCAACAACGTTCATTTTTCCCTCGTGTAATGAGTATTATTCCGGATACTATAGAGTAATCGCCTGATGTATTGGCATGAATCAGCCGATACTTTTCGCGCCAACGTATCATGATGAATTCCGGACGTACCCAATCGGCTATCACAGAGTAGCGTAATACCTGGTATTCCGTTGGATAGGAGGGATTGGTCCCCAGTCGGAGCCTTCGGGTCCGGACTTATGTTCCCTGAGTACGCCCCAATTGGTCAACCGATGCGGAAAGATTTTTTGTAGCGTTATCCATTGTTCTGGGGACAGTGTTCGCAGGGGTAATTGTTGATACGTTTGTCCCCATTACCTTCGCACCGGCACCCTTTTTCAGGCTGACAACCTGAACCGTGAACGTGAGGTTCTGACCGGCAAGCGGATGATTTTCATCCCAGGTCACTGTTGCTGGTGTGACATTGAGGATCCTTACCATACTGATGGCATTATCGGCCTTACGGCGGATGGTAAAATATTGCCCTTCGGTGAAGTTCGTCTCAGCGATGAGACCGGTACGATCGACGACACGGATGAGATCACTCCGGTAAGGACCATAAGCCTTATTGAAAGGAATGACAACTGTTTTCTTCTCATTTAATCTCATTCCTGCGATCGCATCCGAAAGACCCGGGATATTTTCGGGATCCCCGACCGTTATTTCCAGGGGAGTCCTGTTAAAATTGGTGCTGATGACGGTTCCGTTCTCATCCATCAACGTGAAATACATTGATACGTTATCACCTTTCATCGCAACACCCGGGTTGGAAAGGGTGAACAGTGCGGTAACCGCAATTGCGCCAAGTACGATTGCTCCGGCGGCAATCAGGATATATTTCCGGTTTCGTACCCCTGTCCTTTCATCTTCCTTCTCCTGTCTGGCCTTTTTTTCCTTTTTATCAGGTTTACTCATGTTTTTAGCTCCGGGTTTGATTGGATAGCTGAACCGGTATTCCTTGAGAAGATGGATGAGGATTCCATTAAATCTTTGCCGGGTTCTCACCGGGAGAATCCTGACCGAAGGATAAAATTCCCAGGAAAAAACGAGGGAAAAAATTATTTCTTTGCATATCCCGTCTTCTCATCCAGCTGTTTCTCAAGATCCCAGAGAAGGAAGAGATCGATATCAGCATAGGTTTTTTTCCCTACCTCAAACGGATTGTCCATATCCCTTATCAGCAGGAGGAGGGCGGTCAGCAGCATGCAGAGGACCGTAAAGAGAACCAGTCCCTCATAAAAGGGATCGAGTTTGACAAAGAACAATAAGATAATAACACCGGCAGCAGCGAGCTCTGAAATTGCATAGGCTGCCGGAATGAAAGACGTCTCGGCTATGGTCTTGACCCGGTGCGAGATCCGGTCAATATTCGTTATTTCCGTTTTCAGTTTCAGGACATAGTTCGGAGCGATATTCAGATCAACGAGCTTTGCAATATCTGCATTGAGGGGATCAATCGCCGCGTCCATGTGTTCCATGCTCCACGCATTATTCCGGAAATTCGTGTTGATACACCGCATCAGGGCGGCAGTATTTTCCTTCATACGAGACACAAGCGTCTTGTCCGGAACACGGATGAGATCAAGATCACTGTAGAACGACCGCATTGATGCGGCGATCTCACTGGGGATCTTTTCGCTTTCCTTGTAATCCGTCAGGGTACCAGCAAAAATAATTGCTATGGTAAATATTGCCCCACCAATGAATGCGGTGATGAGGTTGGTCACGGAAAGTAGATCGAAATTCAGGTAATCAAATATCAGCCTGACAACGAGCAACGCGAGAGTAATCCCGAATGCCTTGAATATAAGTCCCCATTTTGTCATGAATAATTCCATCCTTCCTCCTTATTTCTCAATTTTTTATCATATACATTGATCGAGAGACGGGTAAAAGATTTGCCACCGGTAAAGAGCGGTGACAATTTTTCTCCTGCATCCAAATTGCGGGATACGTCATTCATCCCGGCTCAGCCTTCCTTGTGTTCCAGTACTTGTAGCACTCAAACCAGACAACACTCAAACCGCCGGCTATGGCACATACGATAAGATCAACAAATGGCACGACAGCAAAGCTGAAGAGATCCTGGAGTACCGGGACCCACAGGACAAGGATAAGGCAGGTTATCGTTCCTGCAAACACCCAGATCATCGCCTTGTTGGGAGTTCGGAGCGTAGTAATTATGGTTTCAGACCATGACCGGTTTGTCAGGATCAGGCAGAGGTTCGCAATCACGATGGTCGTAAACGTTAGTGTCCTCACTTCATCCTCACTAAAACCCCTGCTCACCGCATTCAGGTAAATAATGAAGACCACGGCTAATACGACAAAACCCTGCAGGAGACTGAGTGCGAGAGTCTTCCTTGTAAAAAGCCCTTCATTCTTATGCCGTGGCTGGCGATTCATCACGTTCGGTTCTTCTTTTTCTGATTCGAACACGATCGAACAGGCAGGATCAATAATCAGCTCAAGAAAAACGATCTGCACCGGCAGCAGGACCAGCGGCATATTGAGGAGTACCGGAATGAGTGACATGCCTGCGATGGGGACGTGAATGGAGAAGATATACGCCATTGCTTTTTTCAGGTTATCAAAAATCCTCCGCCCCAGCCGCACTGCAGAAACAATGGACGTGAAGTTGTCATCCAGCAGGACGAGTGAAGAAGACTCGCGGGCGACATCGGTTCCCCGACCGCCCATGGCAATGCCGATATCTGCGGATTTTAACGCCGGGGCATCATTCACCCCGTCACCGGTCATGGCGACGACCTCGCCGTTGGCCTTGAGGGCATTGACAATACGCAGTTTCTGTTCCGGAACTGCCCGAGCAAAGAGTGTTGCTGTACTGATACGTTTTATGAGCTCTTCTTCACTCATCTGTTCGAGTTCAGCGCCAGTGATACACTGGTCTGTGTGGGCAAGCCCGATCTGGCGCCCGATATTCTGGGCAGTGAGGGGGTAATCCCCGGTGATCATAATCACCCGGATTCCGGCGGCATAGCATTCACGCACCGCATCAGCTACCTGCGGGCGGACCGGGTCGGCAAACCCGACAAGCCCAAGGAAGGTAAATGTGAAATCATGCTGTCCATCCGGCAGTTCGGGCCGGGTGAACGATGCTTTTGCCACACCCAGGACTCTCAGACCCTGCGCTGCCATGGTGTTGATATCCCCGGCAAGTACCTGTCGCTTCTCTTCATCGAAATGGCACAGGTCGGCAATTGCCTCAGGAGCCCCCTTTGAAGCGATAATGTAATCTTTACCGTCAGGCGATCGCCATACATTTGACATCGCAAGGAGGTCGGGGGAGAGCGGGTATTCGGTGATGAGCTCCCAGCTGGTATGGATATGTTCAGTCCTTCCAAAATCGCCTTCCCGGAGATGGAGCAATGCCTTCTCCATAGGATCGAACGGATCTTTTTTACAGGCAAGAATGGCAAATTCGGCAACCTCGTGGCAGATTTCCGCAACTGAATTTTTCCCCGCAGCATCGTGTTCACACATCTGTCCGGCTGCAAAAAATGTATGGACGGTCATCCGGTTCTGGGTGAGAGTGCCGGTCTTGTCCACGCACAGCACTGTTGCCGAACCAAGAGTTTCTATCGCGGGCACCTGGCGGGTCAGCACATTTTTCCGGGAGATTCTCCACGCCCCCAGCGCAAGGAATATGGTCAGGACTACGGGGAACTCTTCCGGCAGGATTGCCATGGCAAGGGTAATTCCTGCAAGGAGCCCCTCGATCCAGCTGCCCCGGCTCATGCCGTAAACAACTACGATGATACCGCACAGGAAGATGCCGACAATGGCGATCGTCCTTACAATCCGTGAGATCTCTCCCTTGAGCCGGGTCTCTCCCCGCTCCACGGTTTGCAGGACCGTGCCGATCTTGCCCATCTCGGTCCGGGCACCGGTCGATTTGACCTCTGCCAGGCCCTGCCCCTGCACGACCATTGTTCCGGAATAGATAAACGGCTGGTCATCACCACCGGGTCGCTCTGCATGGAGACCTTCCGTCCAGGGAATTTTCCGGACCGGGACCGATTCTCCGGTGAGGAGCGATTCATCGATGGAAACATTGTTGGAGGAGAGGAGGACCCCGTCAGCCGGGACCCGGTCACCTTCAACAAGAACGAGCATGTCACCGGTAACCACTTCGCGGCCTGCAATCCGTTTCTGTTCGCCGTCACGGATTACCAGCGCACGGGGACTGGAGAGATTCCGCAGCGCTTCCAACGCCCGTTCGGTCTTCTGTTCCTGGTATACCGTGATGCCGATGATGACAAGAACAAAACTCATCAGCATTGCACCCTCGGTAACATCACCAAGGACAAAATAGATCAGACCGCTTGCGACAAGCAGGATGAACATCGGTTCATGGATTACTTCAACAATAATCCCGAAAATGCCGCGTTTCTTTGACTCGGGGAGTTCATTGTATCCCTCGGTCCTGATCTTCTCCGCTGCTTCCTGGTGGGAAAGACCTTTGATCGAGTCTAAATCAAGGACTGGCATTAGGCTGTTTCTCCCATAACGGGTATTTGCTTATCGTGCATCATGTTCATATAATTTTACTATCCTTTTTGCTGGCCATCATCGATTACCGTACATTTTATGCTTAAACTCAGAAGTTTACAATTGTGATGAGATAAGGATTTGGATGGAATTTTGTTACCGTACCATGAGAACCATATCCGTCAGAGTTTTTTTTAAAATATTCCTGATGAGGAAGTTATCCACCAGGTACTTTGGTTATTCAGCTTTGCTTGTCAGGTACTGCATAATCCGGTCAATCACGAGGGGGTTTCGGGGCAGGTTGATATGGCAGTACTGGTCAGGGGCCGGAAGATGGTCCTCCCCTTCCAGGGATGCTGACAGGACATCAAGGGATATGCCCGGCAGTGCTGACTCCCGGTGCGCTACAATACCATCGCCGTCAAGGGTAGCCCGGTACTTTCCATCCTCAGCCATCTCCCAGGTCTTGCCCTTAAACAAGGGGAAGAATCCGGGGACCTCTTCGGGATTTGCGGTCACTATAATCCGATAGGTAATATCTGACCGTAATCCAGCTGTGCGAAGATTGTGGATCACCGGACTTCCGGGTCGAACGTCCTGTACGAGCTGGTCAGCGGCCGGATCATACCCCCGCGGGACAAATACACCGGTGAGCCGGTTGATGATCTTTTCGCCGTGGGTTGGATCATTAAAAAGTTCTGCAAGCGCCGAGCCATTGTTGGGGGGACCGAGGCCGATCAGCTGCCGGACTGCCAGTGACCGGTCTGTCCCATCCACGACTTCAAGGAGGTACCGGGCAATACAGGTCCCGATCGAATGGCATACAATATCGACGGATCCTGACCACCCGTTTTCATCCCGCACTTCCCGGAGATACGTATTGAGTGATACGGCAATCTCCGGCAATGCCGAACCCTGCCTTCCCGTGTGATTAAATTTCGTGTACGGGATGCCTGCTTCCTCAAGACGGACAACCAGTCGCTTCCAGACGCCGGGATAACTGTTCCACCCGTGCACGAGAATAACCGGGTACCGATCACCGCTCATTGCCAGTAATATTCGATGCCGTGAACGAAAAGGGTATGCGATCCAATGGTGAATGCATGACAAATCACTTGTACTGACCTTCAGTGGCAATAAATACCATTCATTAACGTTATTTTGCACGTATTTTCAGCTTGCACCATGATCACGGGTGTATTCCATTCTCTGAGATAAGATAACAATTTTTTACTAACGAAAAGAAGGGACGAAAAATGAAGGGGATACCAGGAGAAATGCTTACTTTTTTCTCGTCCCGGTAAGAGAGCCCAGCACTCCCCGCATGATCTCCCGGCCTATCTGGCTCCCGATAGCATGAGCAGCACTCTTCGCAGCAGATCCTATAACATCTCCTGTACTGGATCCTGCAGGTTTCTGAGGTTTTTTTACGGGAACATCCGGTGTTTTCACCACTGCCGTTGTTTCAGCTTTCTTTTTCAACTGTTCGTACGCAGATTCACGGTCAATAACGTTCATGTACGTTGCCAGAAACGGTGAAGTCCTGATAATCTGGCCCCGCTCCTCCGTTGTCAGTGGTGTCATCCTGCTGTGAGGCGGATAGATAAGTGCCCGCTCAACGGGCATCGGACTACCCTGCATATCCAGCATCGAGACAAGCGCTTCCCCAATCCGGAGCTCGGTGATTGCAGTTAGGGTATCAAAGGCAGGATTGGGTCGTAAGGTCTGGGCTGCCCCTTTCACGTTTTTCTGGTCTTTTGGGGTAAACGCACGGAGGGCATGGTGCACCCGGTTACCCAGCTGCCCGAGAACCGGTTCGGGAAGGTCAAGCGGGTTCTGCGTCACAAAATACACGCCAATCCCCTTTGACCGGATCAACCGGACGACCTGCACGATCCGCTCCTCGAGCGCCCTGGGAGTATCCTGGAACAGCAGGTGGGCTTCATCAAAGAAAAACACCAGTTTTGGTTTCGGGAGATCCCCGGCCTCGGGGAACTTCTCGAACAGTTCTGACAGCAGCCAGAGGAGAAGAGTTGCATAAATTTTCGGGGACTGCATCAGGCGATCGGCCGTAAGCACATTGATCATCCCCCGGCCGGTAGCATCGGTCTTCATGAAATCAAGAACGTTCAGGGCAGGTTCCCCAAAGAAGCGGTCGCCTCCCTGTTGTTCGAGATTCAGGAGAGTCCGCTGTATCGTGCCGATGCTAGACGGGGAGATATTCCCGTACTGGCTTTTCAGGTCTTTTGCATGATCACTGCAGTACTGGGCCAGGGACCTCAGGTCTTTTAAGTCGAGGAGCAGGAGACCGCTGTCATCTGCAATCTTAAACAGCACGGTCAGGACATCGGTCTGGATATCATTCAAATCCAGGATTCGCGCAAGGAGAAGGGGTCCCATTTCCGATATCGTCGTCCTGACCGGAAGGCCGGCTTCGCCATAGACATCCCAGAACGTGACTGGATACCCTTCCGGAAGAACTCCCGGCAGTCCCATCTCTGCAGCCCTTTCGATAATCTTTGGGTTATCTCCACCGGGCTTTGCCATGCCGGAGAGATCTCCCTTGATATCAGCCATAAAGACCGGGACCCCCATCCTGCTGAAATTTTCAGCAAGTACGCGCAACGTGGTGGTCTTCCCGGTCCCGGTTGCTCCGGCGATCAGGCCATGGCGGTTTGCCATTCCGGGCAGCATATAGACAGTCTTTGCTCCTTTTGCGATGGGGACAGGTTCAGCAGTATCCGGCATACAAATCCTAAGCACTATTCTATTGAGGACAGATATGGTTTATTCGGTTCAGGGATGAAGAGAATGAAAGAAAATTTCAAAAAAGATGCATTCAGTGAGCAAAGGAATATTTAAAGCACCACAGTGGATAAAATCATCTAACGATAGGAAGCGACATTATGACTGACGACAGCAAGAGCCCGGTAACGGGCGGGACAACTCAACAGGCAACCGGCCAGGGCAGGTCTAACCGGGACTGGTGGCCGAACCAGGTGAACCTCAGGGTTCTTCACCAGCACTCTCACCTGTCCAATCCGATGGGCAAAGAGTTCAACTACGCTGAGGAATTCAAAAAACTCGACCTGGCAGCCGTGAAGAAGGATCTGCTGGCGCTGATGACCACCTCGCAGGACTGGTGGCCGGCGGACTTCCGCCACTACGGCCCCTTGTTCATTCGCATGGCGTGGCACAGTGCCGGCACCTACCGCACCGGTGACGGCCGCGGCGGGGCCGGTGCCGGCCAGCAGCGCTTTCCCCCCCTCAACAGCTGGCCTGATAACGCGAACCTCGACAAGGCGCGCCGGCTGCTCTGGCCGATCAAGCAGAAGTATGGCAGGAACATCTCATGGGCCGACCTTTTGATTCTTACCGGCAACGTCGCCCTGGAATCGATGGGATTCAAAACCTTTGGCTTCGCCGGCGGCCGTGCGGATGTCTGGGAGCCGGAAGAAGCCGTGTACTGGGGTTCTGAGAGCACGTGGCTGGATGACAAACGCTACTCCGGTGATCGGAACCTCGAAAAACCGCTCGCTGCCGTGCAGATGGGCCTGATCTACGTCAATCCGGAAGGCCCGGATGGCAACCCGGATCCGGTGGCGGCGGCCAAGGA
>DATMWO010000259.1:0-3188 GCA_035562475.1 Methanoregula sp. | reverse complement strand
CCCTACCCGGAGACTGCCTGGAAAGTACCGTGGATTCACTCCCTCTTTGAAAATGCCTCTGCAGTTGCATCCGGTGTTGAGGCGGCGCTCAAAAAACAAGGCAGGACGGAGAAAGTGGTGATCATGGCGGGTGACGGGGCTACCTTCGATATCGGTATGATCTGTATCAGCGGCGCCTTTGAACGAGGTCATGACTTTACCTACATATGCTACGACAATGAAGCCTACATGAACACCGGCATCCAGCGTTCCGGTGCAACACCATACGACGCCAGCACCACAACAAGCCCGGCAGGTAAATGCTCGTTTGGAAACAAACGTCCGAAAAAGGACATGCCGCAGATTCTGGCGGCACATGGTGCACCCTATGTTGCTACCGCTTCAATCGCCTATCCCGCGGATCTCATGCAGAAGGTTGAGAAGGCGATCAATACCAAGGGTCCGTGTTATGTCCAGGTTCACGCACCGTGCTGTACCGGCTGGGGCTTTGAAGGCGAGCAGACTATCGCTATTGCCAAACTGGCAATAGAGACAGGACTCTGGGTCAACTATGAAATGGTTGACGGTAAAGTAGTAAAAGCAAAAAAGGTCGTCCGCAAACCGGTTGAAGAATATCTCAAGACCCAGAAACGGTTCCGCCACCTGTTCAAACCAAAACGCCAGGATGCCGAGATCGCTGCAATCCAGGCAATGGCTGACAGGAATGCAGAAAAATATGGAATCGACATCAAACTCAAAAAAGAATAACACGTTCACTTTTTTTCTGTCATTTTTTCTTTCTGCAATCTTTGAAACCTGTTTCCATTATCATACTTTCCGCAGGATCAATGGCAGTCATTTGAAGGAGAGCAACAATGTTAATAGGGTGCAGGGAAACATTAGTAAGAGACCGGGCTCGTGGTCTAGTCGGTTATGACGTCGCCCTTACACGGCGGAGGTCGCCGGTTCGAATCCGGCCGGGCCCATGGTATTTTAAATCTGTTTTTTTTACGATTGGCTCTGTTGAATTTCTTTTTCATTGATATGAAATTCAAGATGCAGGAACGATGAAGAAGGGGACAGTTGCTTTCCCAATATCGCCCAGCCCTCAGCGATGATAGCATAGCACCTGTTCAGGGGTTATCGCATCGGGGGAGCTTACACGGTTGAGACCCCCTTGAGCGTATAGAATGTAATTGAGCATTTCTCCAGAGTCAAAAAATTCACCTGTATGCTCGCATTATTGCTATTTTGCAAAGATTTAATCTCAAAAAAAATAGTCCTCCCTTGTGCCGGGAATCACAAGATCATCTCTCCTATTTCGTTCCTCTTTGGCCTGCGGATGCAATCGATCATGAGGTGGTGGCGGCTTTGCGGTGGGAGCGTAAGCAGGGGGAACCCCCACACAAGCTCTCCCCAGCCAGATCTCACGTCTATATCCGACGAGAGATTTTATCCCTCGGGCCCCCAAAACTGGCCTTCCTTTCGTTTTCCCCCTGCTCTGGCCCATCCGTCTCGCGATCAACCATCCAAAAGCATCTGTTAGCGTACTTTCCTGAGCCCATTTTATGCCTTATTCAGCCAAACGGAGCACATTCTGAAGTTTCCTAAAATACGTGTGCTGGAATTCACCGAATTTGTGCTGGAAAGGAGGCAGGGATCAGTTCTATTCGACAGGGTTTACAACGGAGAGGTGAGGTGCCCGGAGTCCAGGTCACCTGGTGTCCCGGGCCGGAATGAGAGATCCTTAAAAACAGGTGTTCTTTTCCCTTTGACCGTTCTACCCTGCACGCCAATAAAGGGGTCTGGTTGCAAGCCCGCTAAATTGCAGGGTCAAAACCCCTTCAAATAAACCCGATAAGGAAAATAATCATTTTAATCCATATTTTGTGTAAGAGTGGACACTGTTTTTGCTAAGCCAAAAAACACCTTCGTCCGTTTGCCATAAAGAGATTTTTACGGCATTATTTGAGATACCGTCAAGCCTTCACCCGTAGTGCCAGGTGCTTAAGTCCGGAATTATCGCATCTGTGGAAATAACAAGGGGATTACGGGGAGAAGCGAATCGCACTATCACGATTGCACTTTATTTATACATTCACAACGCACGTAGTGGTGTTGAATATGACTGATGAAGTGAGAGTTGCAGATGTCGCTGGCAGGAAAGTCCAGTGGGACCCGGCACAGATGCGCAAGATCCAGGAACACCCCTGTTTTTCCGAGAAGGCATGCCACACCTTCGGGCGGTGTCATATCCCGGTAGCACCCAAATGCAATATCCAGTGCAATTACTGTATCCGTGACTTTGATTGTGTGAACGAGAGCCGCCCTGGTGTGACAACACGGGTACTCAATCCTGATGAATCCATGGACATGGTCAAAAAAGTTGTGGACAAATATGATTATATCAAGGTCGTTGGTATCGCAGGACCGGGAGAACCCCTTGCAAATGAAGAGACCTTTGAAACACTCCGCCGCCTTCACGAACAGTACCCCAATGTCATAAAGTGCATAAGTACAAACGGATTATTGCTCCCGGAGAAGATCGACCTGCTCCAGAAATATGACGTAGGCAATGTTACGGTGACGCTGAATGCCATTGACCCGGAAATCGGTGCAAAGATCTATCAGTTCATCGATTATATGGGCAAGCGCTATACGGGGATCGAAGGGGCAAAACTTCTCCTCTCCCAGCAGTTAAAAGGTATTGAAGAGGCAGTGAAGCGGCATATGATCGTGAAAATCAACACGGTCTACATCCCGGGCATCAACGAAGATCATATTCCGGAGATCGCTAAAAAGGTTGGGGAGATGGGTGTGTATACCTTCAATGTCATCCCCCTTATTGCACAGTACAAGTTTGCCGATATTACACCGCCAACACCCGAGATGAAACGTAAAATGCAGGATGAGTGTGGGAAATATGTCAAGCAGATGCGCCACTGCCAGCGGTGCCGGGCAGATGCGATCGGAAAACTGGGACACGATATTCAGTCGTGCCTGTACGAGAAAAAATAATATTTTTTTTGGGTATAGCGCCATTGTAACCACCACCACGTACAGGAAATGACGAGAAAAAAATGTAATCAGAATAATGTTCCAAAATTCAGATCGAAAAAGTGTTCCTGTTCAAGGGGCAAAACCGCAGACGCTCCAGGGGCTTCGCCCCGTCACTATGACGCCCCGGTTGCGATGGCGTTGTATAACCA
>DATMWO010000258.1:0-4380 GCA_035562475.1 Methanoregula sp. | reverse complement strand
GCTTACGGTCGCCACCGGCGCAGTGGGCGGCAGTATTGCAGAAAAAGCCCGCATGCCACCCCCGGTGGTCACCCTTTCAGCACTCTCTGCCATCAGTGGCTTTTTCGGGGCATTCCTCACCTCACCGTTTGCCGGTGCCCTCATCTTCATTGAGACCACCCTGGAAAAAGGAATCATGACCTGGAAGGCGATACTTCCTTCTATTGTGGCCGCCACGGCAGGATTTGCCGTCTATTTCATGGTTTCAGGTGCTTTCATGGGCAGCATGTTTAACCTGCCGCCCTACGGGGGATTTAAAAACATTGACCTCATCTATGCAATATTTCTTGGCCTCATCGGCGGGATATGCGGGATTTTCTTTATCACCCTGTACAAGAAAATGCGGGCGGTTTTTGAGCCGATGGAGCACCAGCCGGTTCTTCTTGGCCTCATCGGCGGTCTTGGATTAGGGCTGGCCGGAATGCTCTTTCCTCTCACCCTTTTTATGGGCAGTGAACAGCTCCAGGTCCTCATCAACAACTCTCTTGAGGTCAGCCTTGTCCTTTTATTCCTCCTTGTCCTGGTAAAGATAGTGCTCGTAACGTTCTCCTTTTCCACCGGTTTTGCCGGGGGATATATCTTCCCGGGCTTCTTTATCGGGGGAACCCTGGGAATCCTGGTATTCCGGCTCTTCCCCTTTATGCCGCTTGCCGTCTGCCTCGTCTGCGTGATTGCCGGCTTCAGTGTTGCACTGCTCAGGAGTCCGATTGCCATTGCTCTTATCATCGCACTTGTTTTTGAGCCGGATCTCGTCCCGGCGATGGCGATCGCACTGGTCATGGGCTTTGTTGTGAGTTACCGTTTCTCCCTCCCGTACACGAGGAAGGGTACAGGACTGAAGGCTGAAAATTCGTCTTCCCCAAACGAATAACCAACTGCAGGGAAGCAAACAACGCCCGGAAAAAGAACACGGGAACATACCGTCCTGTACATAAAACAGGCTAAAAAAACGTCATTGAACTGTCAGTATGATAAAAAAACATTGTTTATTATGACAACCGGGCACCCCTCTGATCCGTTCCCCCGGTGTCCTGTCACAACCGCGGTGTCAGGTACCCGTTCCAGGATATTCAGGCACCCGATTCCTTCGCCTTCTTCTCGGCATCCAACCGCTGCTTGAAGATGATGCCGACGAGAATGGAGACGATGATGATAGCAAAGATGGTGACCATGAGCACCATGAGAAGGACATCATTTGCCATATCGGTGAAGCTTGCAAAGATCACCACAAGGGCGGCGGTGCTGTTCCGGAAGCCGGCCCCAAACGCAAGGTCCTGCCGGGCATCAGGTTCGAATCCCCCGATCAGGTACGTGATGCCCAGAGCAGCCAGCGTAAACACAATGGCCACAACGACCGCGATGGAGCCTGAGCTGGAGCTCACGATCTCCCTGAGCCTCGAGAGGAAGATAACGCCGAAGGTCAGGAAGATGACCGCAATCGAGATATTGGATGCCCAGTCCACGACCGGCCTGATGCGGGCAGCAAGAGGCTCCGAGCGGCTCTTGATGATGATCCCGAGAACGAGGGGGATCAGGATCATGACCACGAGGTTAGCCATGACCGAGAGAGGATGGGCCTCTGCCCCTTCCAGGATGAAGGGGACTAAAAACGGCGTGAGGATAACGGTGATAATGGTCAGGATGATGGTCAGCGAGACCGCCCGGGCTACGTTGCCCCCGGTGAACTGCGCCACCTTTGCCGTCGAAGGGGCCCCGGCAGCGATGCTCACGAGCAGCAGGCCGGCCGCCAGCTCCGGGTTCATGGGGATGAGGATGATCAGGGCGACAGCAATCAGGGGCACCAGGATAAAATTTGCAAAGAGCGAGAGACCGAGGAGCCGCTTGTTGTGCAGCGGTGCGACCAGGTCCCCGATGGTCACCATGAGACCGGTGAGGAGCATGCTCGCAAGAATAAAGACATAGATGGCAATGGTGCCCAGGTTGTAGAGGAACGAAGCCATAGCGGTGTAACCTGCATGAAACGTTGCGTACGAATCTCAATAAGGATATCGGGATCGTGTCGGGAAGAGTGGCGTGGTTTCACCGCGATGCTGCCCAGAGATGTACCAGACCAGACCCCGCTGGTCATCGCAGTTTTGTCCTGATGCACGATGTTCGTGCAGGATCAAAACCGAATGCCCTGTATCCTCAACCCCCGGTTTGGACCTGCACTCCCCTCATATGTCAATTCAGGCTCAAAAGGGTAATCAGGGCTCAATTCTGACATATTCGCTTTTTGGCCGGTAATGGTAACCGGTCTTATTGGGACACTTTTGACCCCCTATTTTCAGATACCGACTATACGGGCCCGGAATCAGAAATAGCCAGTTTTTCTGGGAGGAAAACCGGCCTTATTATTCCCTTTTGGCTGTCAGATCGCCGTTCAGATAGACTGGGGTAGGGAGAAAACGGGAAAAAGGGCTGTTTTGGGGGTGGGGGTTTTCCGGGATCTGGTTTTTAGAATGATGCCGGGAGATACATTCGGGGTGTGGTTAAATCTCCCCAATTCTGGAGTATTTTGGCAAAAGAAGCCTTTTTCGTCTGTTTTGGGATCGATGCAGGGAGAGCCATCCGGTATTGTTTAAATCTCCTCAATTCAGGCTTATTTTGGCAAAATGATAGGATCGAGATCGAAGCAGGTCGCGGTAAATCGCGAATTACAGGTCACTTTTTTTGAGATTTCTGATATTTGGGGTTTTTAGAAGGAAATGGCTTGTTTTTAAGCCGGAAAAATTACCCTGACAGACCCCTTTGGTTGACGAAAGTCGGATTTGAGGGTCTGTCCGGGGCGGAACCAAAAACCCGTGATAAAACCGGATCTCTGAGTGTTACTCCGATTCATTGAGATCGGGAAGGATTGAAAATAAAAACGGGTTCGTATGAGTTTTTGACGAATAAACGGCATACCAATATTACCGGTGCAGCATCTTTTCCACTTTTTGGAGAATATCAACCCCGATGAACGGTTTCGCAATGAACGCGGGGGGTGCACTATTGCCTTCACTGGCGAGCAGTTCCCTATCAGAATGAGCAGAAAGGAAGATAACCGGAATATCAGAGATCTTCTCTATCTGCCGGGCGGTCTCGATGCCGTTGAGTCTGCCGTCAAGCGTTATATCCATGAGAATGAGATCAGGAAGGGGAGATGTTCTCACGTATCCAATAGCCTCTTCCCCGGATGCGACCGGGTCCGGCACATCATATCCGGCATTTTGTAATAATTCCTGCAGGTGGAGTGCGATAAGGCTGTCATCCTCAACAATGAGTATCGATGGATCGTTCAGAGTCATTTACCCACGATCCCGTTCCTTAAACCGGAACACAAATTCTGTGCCATTTTTTGTGTTGATTTCAAGATCTGCCCGGAGTTGGTGACGGGCGATGAAGTTGACGAGTTTCAGGCCAAGAGACTTCGTTGTCCTGATATTAAGGTCATTAGGGAGACCGACGCCATTGTCAGAGACTATCAGCAGGTACGTCCCATCTTCCTTCGTCAACCGGATCCCGATGGTGCAGGGTTCTTCCCGATCGGCCCGGCAGTGGATTGAATCCGGAGGGAATGCGTACTTGAGCGAGTTGGTCACGAGCTCGTTGATGATAAGACCGATCGGCGTCGCGCTTCCAAGATCGAGTGTAATGCCTTTTGCATCGACAAATGTCCCGATCGATTGTGTGGAACTATAAGAGTTGACAACCTGGTCGATGAGCGTTGACAGGTAGAGCTCCATGTTTACTTCCGAGTATTGCCGGGTCTTGTAGAGGGTTTCATGGATAAGGGCCATCGTTCTTGCCCGGTTCTGGAGATCCTTTTTGAGGGCTTGTCCTTCGGGTGTCTCAACACAGGATCCTTCAAGGCTGAGCAGCGAAATGAACGCGGCCAGGTTGTTCTTGACCCGGTGATGGATCTCGGACAGGAGGATCTCTTTTTCTGCGAGGGCATCCTTGAGCTGGCCTTCGCGTATTATAAGCTCCTTAATATTCTGCCGCAGTTCTTCCTGAGTTGCAGTGATCTCTTCATATGCCGCGTTAAGATCCTCATGCTTCTGCTTCAGTTCCTCCTCTGTTTTTCTGCGAGCGGTTGTATCTTTCACCACAGACACTGACCCGATAATATTCCCGGATGCGTCTCTCACCGGGTTGGAACTGACCTGCCGGTATCGCATCTCCCCCGTTCCGGGAGTCCGGATCATTTCCTCCAGATCCCTCACTTCTTCTCCCTTAAGAGCACGCAATGCTGGCGCTTCCTCAATGGAGCGGGGGGTGCCGTCAGGGTGGTAGACTTCGAGACTTTTTACAAATTTTTCAATATCTATCTCACCATACCCCAGCCTGAATTCTTTA
>DATMWO010000257.1:0-6535 GCA_035562475.1 Methanoregula sp. | reverse complement strand
GCAGGGGCGGTGTGGGGCGACAGGCACTGTCCCCTCCTTTCCCCTCTCTGTACTTTTTTGAGATTACCCGGTAAGGAATTCACCGATCAAAAAAACGGCCCTTTTCCGGTGTAATCTCTTCTCCTCTGAGAGGGAATTTGTGCAGGGCAACAATATCCTGACGATCCGTATGAGAGTTTTAGGGTTATTTTATTAGGTGATCAGGTAATATGAGATCCACATGGAGATCCCCGAACTTCGGACCTGGATTATGTTATACCTGATCTCGTTTGTCGGGCTCCTCTGGGCAACCTTCCTTTCTGTTCAGGGTGTTATGGTCTGGGTCAGCATGTTTCTGGTGATCGTGATCATCGGCATTCATTTTTTTACCCTGTATAACCAGATCCTGCTTCGTAAACAAAGAAAGGAACTGCAACGGCACCTGGTACAAGGGTTCGAACGGGGTCCAAAGGATGAAGACAGCAGAAAAACGCGATAATGCTTCTCCTTTTTTTTAATCCTTTTTCCGGTAGATTTTCTGAAGGGAATTATGCGCTACAAACAGATCTTCCACTGCCCGGCCCAGGTATTCTGTCTTGCCCATGATATAGAAACCTCCTGACACCAGCGCCCCATGGAACATTTTTACCAGTTCATCCTTCTGCTTTTCGTTGAAATAAATGGTGACGTTCCGGCAGATGACCATGTCAAGCCACCGCGAAGCAGGTACTCCGCTCATCAGGTCGTGAGGGCGGAACCGGATCAACTCTTGTACGTGCGGTTTCACCTGGTAATTGCCGTCAGGGAGTCTGGAGAAATGGCGGTGGATTTGCGCTTCCGACACCTTGATCATTGCCTTGTGGGTATAGGTGCCCTCCTGGGCTTTTGCAAGGACGACCTTGTCAATGTCCGTTGCGAAGATCTGGGCAGAGATCCCGGGGTCCTGCGTGATGAGATCGGTGAGTATCATGGCAAGGGAATAGGGTTCTTCACCGGTGGAACATCCGGCGCACCAGATACGCAGCCGTTTTCTTTGGCTGAATAACGAGGGGAGGATCTCCTTTTTCATGGCGTCATACACGTCGGTATCCCGAAAGAATTCGGTAACATTGATAGTGAGTGCGTTCCGGAGGTTCTCGAGCTCGGGAGGATGAGTTTTCAGATACGCCAGATAATCCTCGTAGCTCGCAGTGTCGGTCGAACGCATCCGTGAGGTAATCCTGCGCTTGATGTAATCCTCTTTGTAATTTGAACACTGGATAGCCAGTGTGTGTTCGATAAACCTCTTGAGCGATGTAAAACCATCCATACTATTCCCGGATTATCTTCAGTAATACTGGCGGACTTCTCAAAGATGACGGTTGTCGTTTTCTTCACGATAAAAAGATGAAGAGCTCACCAATCAGTTCAGGTGGAACTTCCCCATCATCTTCCGACTGCGGTCTGCCATCTCCGCAAGCTCTGCCGAAGCGCTTGCGATCTCTTCGGTCGAGGCGCTGGTCTCTTCAGCAAGGGCTGCCATATCCTCCATCCGTTTCTGGTTGTCCCGGGTCAGGGTTGATACGGATTCGATGCCGGTCATAAGCGTGTTGGTTGCCTGTGCCTGGTCTTCTGTTGCTTTGGAAATCTCGGTTACCCCGAGGGCCACAATATTTGCTTCAGATATGATAAGATTCAGCGAATCGACAGTCTTGTTCACACTCTCAATACCCGTCTTGATCTCTTCAAAAGAGTTTTTCATTGATGTTGAAGTCTGCTCACTCTTGGCCTGGATCGCTTTGATCAGGGTCTCGATCTGGCTGCTCGCTTTCTTGGATTCCCCGGCAAGATTCTTGACTTCACCGGCGACTACTGCAAAGCCACGCCCGTGTTCGCCGGCCCGGGCAGCTTCGATCGCAGCATTGAGTGCCAGCAGGTTGGTCTGGTTGGCGATGTCGGTAATCAGGTTCACGATTTTTGAGATTGCCCGCATCTGCTCGTTCAACGCGGTTATTTCATCGACACTCTGCTTGGAGACCTTCTCCACGTTCTGCATCTTGGTCGTTGCCAGCTGGCCGATCTCTGCTGCCTGTGCACCTTCTTTGGAAGCTTTCTCCGCATGGGTCATTACATCATGCGATGTACTTGCAATCTCTTCGATGGAAGCAGAGATATCTGAAATATCCGTTGAAATCTTCTCCACATTCGTGAGCTGCAACTTTGAATTGTCAGCGGCTTTCTGGGACGAGATTGCAACCTGCTCCGTGGCTTTTGCAATCTCCTCGGTGCTCTTGATAGTATCGTTGATGGTGGCATCGAGTTTGATCATACCCTGCATCAGATCGGATAAGACGATCCTGATCGAATCAACTGCTGCATTATAATCTGCCTTCAGCTTTACCAGGGGATCGGCATCATCTATGCTCACCCGGTACGTGAGATCACCGGATGCAATTTTTGAGAGTGCCATCTGGAGTTCTTCTGCGCTTACGGTAAGGAGTTCAGCTTTGGCCCGTGCTTCGTCCATCATCTCTTTGATCTTGGTTTCCTGCTCGCGCTGTGTCGTTATGTCATTATAGACACAGACAATGGTCTGGAGAATCCCTTTCGGATCAACCATAGGGATACCGTACTGGCTGAGGATACGAACCCCGGTCGGGAATTCAATTTTTATCTCCCCGAAACTCCTTTTTTGTTCCTGCAGCACCTTTTTGAGCCCTTCTCCCTTCTGTTCGAGGATCTTGAAATCCTTGGCACTCATGCCGATAAGCCGTTCCCGGGCAAGGCCGGTCAGGGAGATATAGGCATCATTTACCATGATGATCCTGAACCCGGTATTCATCAGCATGATAGGCATGGGATTCTGGTTGACGATAATATCCGACCGCAGCTTGAGGAGAGCAACCTCCTCCATCTTCTTGTGCAGTTCCTGCTGGCTCTTGCGTTGGGCGGTGACCTCGTTGTAGACAAAAAGGAGATTTGAGATTTTATTGTTGCCATCAAGAACCGGCATTACGTACTGCTCGAGGATATGCGTGCCGCTGGGAAGTTCAACGGTAACTTCTCCGAATGCCCGTTGTTTCTTCTCGATGGCCACCTTTGCACCTTCTCCTTTCTGCTCGAGAATTTTTACCTCCCGAAGATTCATGCCAATCACGCGGTCACGGGGAATCCCGCTCATTTTTGCATACGCTGCATTTGCTTCAACTACAACAAAACCGGGATTGGTCATCAGCATGGGGATCGGGTTATTCTGGACAATGGTTTCTGCTGTCCTGTGCAGTTCGGTGATCTCATCCATCTGCCGGCGATCCTCAGTAACATCATTATAGACGATCAGGATACTGGTCACGTTTCCGTTGTTGTCGAAAATTGGAATACCATACTGCTGCAGCCTTTTTGCACCCGTGGGGAATTCGACCTGGACTTCACCTGCCACCCGCCTTTTCTCCAGGATTGCCTGCTTGATTCCTTCACCGGTCTGGTCGAGTATCTTGAAATCACGCAGGGTCATCTTCAGCAGGTCAGTGCGACTGATTCCGCTTAATGAAGCATATGCCTCATTTACTACCCGGAGGTGGAAATTCATATCCACAAGAATGATGGGCATCGGGTTTTGCTGGACAATTGTTTCGGAACGGTGCTTGAGCTGTTCAATTTCCTCGCTCTTCTTTTTCTGTGCTGTCGTGTCATTGTAGACAAAGAGCAGACTGGTAATTGTCTGGTCTTTACCCATAATCGGAATGCAGTATTGCTCGAGAATGTGTGTACCTGAGGGTAATTCCACGGTGACTTCGCCAAACGAACGCCGTTTTTCCAAAAGAGCGACTTTTGCCCCCTCTCCCGTCTGGCTGATAATCTTGAAATTTTTCAGGTTGGTCTTTAAGAGATCGCGTTCCCTGATACCGCTCATCTCAATATAGGCAGCATTAGCTTCAACGATTGCAAACCCGGGTGTGGTGAGGAGCATAGGGACGGGATTATTACTGACCATTACGTCAAGCCGTTGCCGGAGTTCTGCGATCGTTTGTTCAGATTCTCTGACCGGTGCAATCTCTTCTGAAGGATTGGCTGCTGTTGTCGGGGCTGTCGCCCCGGTAAATAATGCCTTTCTCCCGGGTAGTTCTGTCACATCCATCCCCCCGCAAATTGTCCTGCACACGTAATTTTTACCATGATTTTGTTCCTGCCGTTCACTTTGTTGCCACATCCTCAAGCACTTTCTTCATATCGATCCAGATGATCAGGCCCGTGCTCTTTTTGTCGGCGCCATCGCCTTTCATCTTGATTATCCCTTTTACGAAGCTGGAGACCTCAGACGAGAGTCCTTCGCCGAGGTGTTCGATATCGGTTTCTGCAACCTGGAGGACACTCGTTACCTCATCAACAATGATCCCAACATTGCTCCCGGATGCAGCATCCGGTACCAGTACGATTATCTTCTGATTTTCCCGCGTCTCCTGAGGAGGTAATCCCAGCAGGGTATTGAGGTTCATTATGTTGGTGATCTCCCCGCGAAGATTAATTACCCCGGAGATGTAAGGAGGTGCACGGGGAATGGGAGTGATGGGAATCATCTCAACAATTTCCCGCGCCAGTTGTATATCAAGAGCATAGCGCTCACCCCCCAGCACAAATTCTACTACATCTACCGTAGGGACCATTGTTCACCGCAGCCTGAATTGTTCCATTATCTTTTTCAGCCGGTTCGCCAGCTCAGCAAGCTCAGCAGATGCGCTGGCGATCTCTTCGGTTGACGCACTGGTCTCCTGTGCAAGTGCCGCCATATCCTCCATCCGTCCCTGGTTCTCCCGGGTAATAACACTGGATTTCTCCATTCCATGAACCACCCGGGTTGTTGCCTCTGCCTGGTCCTCGGTTGCTTTGGTAATCTCATTTACGCCCTGTGCAACCACATTCGACTCAGCAATAATCCGGTTTAAGGCTTCAATCGTCTTGTTTACACTCTCAATTCCTGCCTGTATCTCCTTGTATGAACTTTTAATTGCTGCAGCAGTTTTATCGCTGTTGTTCTGGATGGAACTGATGAGCGTTTCGATATGGTTCGTTGCGGTTTTTGACTCACCGGCAAGGTTGCGGACTTCGCCTGCTACTACTGCAAAACCGCGCCCATGCTCACCAGCCCGTGCAGCCTCGATCGCAGCATTCAGTGCAAGGAGGTTTGTCTGGCTGGAGATATCAGCGATCATCTTCACGATGTTTGAGATCTCTTTCATCCGATCGTTGAGTGCGGTGATCTCACTTACACTCTCCCCGGCGATTTTCTCAACCATCGTCATCTTGGCAGTTGCAACCTTGCCCAGTTCGGAAGCCTTGTTCCCTTCCTGCGCTGCTTTCTGGGCGTGACTCAACAGGTCCTGCGAAGTGCTGGCAATTTCCTCAATGGACGCTGAGAGGTCGGAGACTTCTTTTCCAACTTTTTCCAGCTCATCAAGCTGCTTTTTTGCACCATCAGCTGATTTCTGCGTTCCAACGGCAACCTGTTCGGTGGATTTGGAGATCTCCGTTGTACCCCTGCTGGTGTCCTGCGTGGTTACTTCAATCTGTTTTATTGATTTTTCCAGTTCCCCGATAACCTTCTTGATTGAATCGACAGATACGTTATAATCTTTTTTCAGTTTTATCAACGGGTCTCCCTCAACGAGTGGGATATTGAAGGTAAGATCCCCTTTTGCGATTCGTTCCAGTCCGTTTTCCAGGACTGCAGCACTTGCAGAGAGCGCTTCGGCTTTCTTCTGGGTCTCCTCCATCAGCTGCCTGACTTCTTTTTCTTTCTTGCGCCGTTCGGTGATATCGTTGAACACGATTAACAGATTTTCGACATTACCGTCGGTATCAAGCAGGGGGATGTAGTACCATTCAAGAACGAATGTACCCCGGGGGAATTCTATTGTTGATTCACCATGACTGCGTTTCCTGGATTTTATTGTTCCTTCAACGGTATCTCCTTTGTTTTTGAGGTACTTGAAGTCCTTCATCGAAAGGGAAGATGCATTTTCTTTGGAATAGCCGGTGAATTCCAGGAATGCCATGTTAGAGATTTTCACATTCAGTTCAGCATCGATCGTAAAAAGGGGAAACGGGTTTTCCTGAATAATCCGGTCCACCCGCTGCTCTACCTTTTTTATTGCTTCCATCTTCCCGTGGAGCTCCGTGTGGTCTATCCAGATATAGAAAGCACCATCAACTTCCCCGTTTTTATCGAGAATGGGGATGGCATTGAGCGTGAGGTATTTCCTGACACCGTCAGGGAATGTGACAAGACATTCCGTGATAGAGAGTTTCTTTGTCTCAAAACAGGCATAGACGTGCTCCCCGGAGAGAACAGCAATATCAAAATCGTTGAGTTTCTTTTTGAGGAGTTCTTCACGGGTTCCGCGCCATACGGTTTCATAGGCCTTGTTGATATGGATCCTCGTCTTGTCCTTTCTGAGTATGGCGATCGCCATAGGATTGTATTGGATCATCACGTCTGCACGATGCTTGAGCTCCTTTGCCACTGCAGCCTTTTCGAGCGTCAGGTTCAGCATCTGTGCCATTGCCTTGAATTCTGTAC
>DATMWO010000256.1:0-10954 GCA_035562475.1 Methanoregula sp. | reverse complement strand
AGTGCTGCTTTTGCCCGGTGGTGTCCGTCGGCAATATAAAGCGCAGGTACTGATGAAAAGTGAACTTCAAGCCGTTCAAGAGCTTTTCTGTCAGTGATTCGGAATATCTGGTGGATTGTCCCGGTATCTGAGGTAACTACTTCATCGGGTTCAGGCGATTGGTTGACAAGCGATTCAATGAATGAAAAAATCCCATCAGTATTCCGGTACAGGAGAACTACCGGGCCGTTGTGTGCCTTGACTGCTTCAATGTGCCGGGTCCGGTCCTCCTCCTTGTCGTACCTGGTCTGCTCATGCCGTCGTATGTAGTTTTTCCGGTAGTCATCAACATCAAGACAACAACAGAGCCCGACAAATATTTCCCCATCCTGCGACACCCGGTAAAGGTACATACCTGGTGTCGGGTCGTGTTTCATGCGTCCGGTTGATTCGAGTGCGATGAAATTCTCACGTGCCCGTTGGTATACACGGTCATCATCAGGAGAAAGCTCGGGTAATTCCGCGTCTGAACGACTCACGCGTAAAAATGTTCCGGGATTTTTAGCAGTGATTGCCCGTACCTCCTCGGCGGTCACAACATCGTAGGGAACAGCCGCGATTATCGATGCAACCGAAGGATCGGGGCGGATTCCTGCAAAACGATAGATCCTGACCATGTATACCACCTGCACATTGAGCGAGAAATAACCTGTCCACATTGTTGGGTGTGCTACCATATAATTTCCCGCACATTTCTGTGGGACAAACCTTATTTTTTTACAAGAGCTCAATGATGATCCTGCTGAGCTGAGGGGCACAGGAGTCAGTCTGATGATCCGACCGCACGATCTTGCCATTTACCCGTTACCCAACATCCGCCGTGCAGCTCCATCAGATATTGAGGCGATTGTTGCAATTGAGAAAGAATCCTTCATCGACCCGTGGGAACCCTCCGTATTTTTTGAAGCGTTCTCCTGCTTTGCAACGACTTTTTTTGTTGCAGTGTGCGATGGAACCACCGCTGGTTTTATTGTTGGCGGGCTGGAGAATACAGGTGAAAATATCTATGGGCACCTGTGCAACTTTGGCGTGAGCTCTGCGTACCGGCGCCAGGGAATCGGGAGGCTGCTCGTCCGGAGGCTCGAACACCAGTTTGCACTCGAACTTGCTACCGGTGTCCAGCTTGAAGTGAGGGTGGGAAACACGACAGCGCAACGTTTTTACCGCCGGCTTGGTTACCGGGACATCTTTCAAATCGAAGGGTATTATTCCAATGGGGAAGATGCACTCGTGATGATGAAGTGGTTCAGGTTTTAACCACGCCCGAGCTGCTGATGAGCCCGGGCAAGATGCTGGGCAGCAATGGCACCGAGCAGTGAGATCTCACCGGCAAGCACGCCGGCACCAATAATCTCCCCCAGTTTTTTGGCATTTGTCCCCGGAGGACTGCCTCCTCCAGCTGCGCCAAGTATTTGCAGGCATTCCTGCTGCGTCTCCAATCCTGTTCCTCCGCCAACTGTTCCTACGGGAAGTGAGGGGAGGGTGACTGCGATATAGACTCCTGAATCTGTAAGATCCACTGTGGTAATGCAGGTGCTGCCATCGATCGCATGAGCCGCGTCCTGTCCGCATGCAATGAACATTGCGGCGACAACATTTGCCGCGTGAGCATTGAATCCCATTGAACCGGCACGGGCTGAGCCGACAAGGTTTTTACGATAATTCACCTCAAACAGGTTTTTTGCATCTGTTTTGAGGATCTGGCTAATAAGATCATGAGAGAGTGCAACACCGGCAACTACACTTCTTCCTCTCCCCATGATACCGTTAATTGCAGCGGGTTTTTTATCGGTGCACATATTTCCGGAAAGGGCTATAAGGCTCGCACCGGTTCCCTGCGCAATTATCTCCGCTACCTTTGCACTCGCGATGGTAACCATGTTCATTCCCATCGCATCCTTGGTATCGAATTCAAGCCGGACATAAACGCTTGTGCCTGCAATATAGGTGACAACTCCTGTCATTTTTCCATGGGATGTTGTACTTTCTGCGGCCGCGCGGAGTTCATCATGGTGCGCTGCCACCCAGTCTGCAACCTGTTTTGCATGCACGACATTTTCAGCAGCGAAGACCGGTGCCCGTGTCATACCATCATGGAGAATGCGTACCTGTGCTCCACCGGCCCGGGTGATTGCACTGCAACCACGGTTAACAGAAGCGACGAGCGCACCCTCCGTTGTTGCAAGGGGAAGGTAGTAACTTCCCTGCGCGTATTCACCCTGTACAAGAAGTGGCCCTGCTACACCGACCGGAACCTGGACGGTACCGATCATATTTTCACAGTTACGTTTTACGACACGCTCAATGTCGAGTGAGAAAATGCCGAGGTTCTCAAGTGTTGTTCCTGTCTCCTTTTCGATAAATTCCCTCCGGGCCCGGATGGCATCAAGTGGCTGGAGTTCTTTTTCCAGTTCATAGAGTTTCAGCGAGCCGTTCTTCAGTTGTGTATAAATGATATCCTCCTTCCCGGTGTCACGACAGGATCCCTCTTCGCGGACGGAGTCCCCGCGGTGCTCCTCATCATCAGCCATGAATAGTGGTACATCGTATAAATTTATGATACCGGTGGTCAATGGGGATGGTCGAGCAATGGTGTATCCGGGTGCCGTCGCAGAGGGGTGAAGAAGTCCGGCGTGAACTTATCGAGAAAGGAACGCTCGATCTTTCGCTCAAAGTCCGACGCGAAGGTTCTACACTCCTTCTACCGGTAACCGATCAACCCGGGACTTCAGAACGGTGTAATTTTGAACCACATCCGGGACGGCAGGCACTTCCGCGGCACGAGCTGGTTGGGGGTATTGCGATCATGCAGGATTGTGATATGGCAGGCGCGGAAAACATTCTCGCATCGCGCCCGTCACTTCATTCTGTACTCTGCGCTGTAAGTGAGGTATCAGGACAGTATCGCACCCGTGAATTTAAGGTTCTTGCCGGTATCCCTACCACGCGGACGGAAGTTGTCGAGTACGGGCGGCGGTATACCGTTGATCTCTCAACTGCCTATTTTTCCGCACGTCTCTCATCAGAGCGACAGCGCATTCTCGAACGGATGGGAGATCACGAGATTGTCCTTGATATGTTTGCCGGTGTCGGGCCGTTCGCAATCACTCTTGCCGCGCGGGCAGCCCTTGTTGTCGCGTCGGATATAAATCCGCAGGCAATTTCTCTTATGCTGGCAAATCTTGCACAAAACCGCACGTTCAATGTGCTCCCGGTGCTCGCGGACGCGCATCATCTCCCCGCAATTATTCCCTGGCAATTTGACCGGATAGTTATGAATCTCCCCCTCTCTGGCAGTGCGTTCCTTTTCGACGGTTTCCGGTTGTGCAGACCCGGGGGGACAATCCATTTCTACTCGCTTGTGTCAAGAGAGCGTGAGCACAATGACAGCATACACGAACTGGGTGGGGAAATTTGTGCCGAACGGGTAGTGCGGTCGTATTCCCCGGCTCAGTGGCACTCGGTGTATGACATAAGAGTGGGGGTGGGGTGAACTGTTCGGGAATTCCGGCTACCCCGATTTTCCTCTGCGATGCTTTTCGCACAAAACACCGCGTTGGGTTTTGTGCAATGTATTGCCAGAAATTGACAGTAAATACCAGACCCTTCATGAAATGAACAAAAAAGGAGTTATCGCAAAAAGGGATACCAGACTTACTTGGTTGCAGCCCAGAGGTGGTCAGAATTCGCGAACATTAAATAAAAAACAGAGATTACTCCACTGGCACAAACTTAGTACCGTAGTGGATTATTCCGCTTTCACCATCAGTGGCGATTCGGCGGAACACGCTTTTTACCCGCATGCCAATCTTTGCGTCCTCAGGACTGCAGACAATTTGTGCTGTCATGCGTGGCCCCTCATCGAGTTTCACTATGGCAAGCACATACGGGGTGAATGCCTCAAATTGTTCATTCGCCGTATGGATGACGGTATATGTCACAATAGTGCCAAATCCCGCAAACTTGCAATCTATAATCCTGCCACTACGGCGACAGTCAGGACAGAAGGTCCGAGGGGGGAAAAAATGCCGGTGACAGGTTTCGCACTTTGTCCCAATCATGTTATACCGCTGGGGTATCTTTCTCCAGAATCGTGCGACCGACATATCAGACTCTCCCAAGAATGTGAACAGCAACCGTTGCTCCGGTACCTCCCACATTATGGGTCATACCGATCTTCGCATTATCGATCTGGCGCTTACCCGCCTCGTTTCGGAGTTGCTGGACAATTTCGTATACCTGCTTGATCCCCGTTGCGCCAACCGGGTGCCCACAGGCTTTCAGCCCTCCGCTCGTATTAACCGGGATTATTCCGCTCAGGGCTGTTTCGCCATCAGCGGTAAATTTCCCTGCCTCTCCTTTCCTGCAGAACCCGAGGTCCTCAATTGCACAAATCTCCGCAATCGAGAAACAATCATGTACTTCCACCATGTCGATATCCTTGTGGGTAAGCTTTGCCAGCCTGAATGCCTTCTTACCTGCAGCTACTGTTGCATCAAGGGTCGATATATCCCGCCGGTCATGAAGAGTGATTGTGTCACTTGCCTGAGCACTTGCAAGAACCTTAATGGGTGTATCGGTAAACTCCCTGGCCCGGTCAAACGGTGCCACGATTACTGCAGCAGCACCATCGGTGATTGGAGAACAGTCGAAGAGCCGCAGGGGTTCGGCTACCATCGTTGATTTCAGGACGGTCTCGATGGTGATCTCCTGCTGGTACTGTGCAATCGGATTTCTCGCCCCGTTGTAATGGTTTTTCACAGCAACCTGTGCAAGCTGCTCGCGTGTCAGGGGATAGCGGTGCATGTAATCTGTAGCTATCATCGCATAGAGCCCGGGAAACGTTGCACCTACAAATCCTTCCCACTCACGGTCAGCTGCCCCGGTCAGTGTATCGGTACTAGCACCCGGTTCAACATCGGTCATTTTTTCGACGCCTGCCGCGACCACTATGTCTTCCATACCGCTTGCAACGGCAATCACTGCCTGACGGAAGGCAAGACCTCCTGAGGCGCATGCAGCTTCGACCCTGGTAGATGGTATATGGTGCGTTGCCAGCCCGGCATAGTCAGCAATTAATGCACCGATATGCTCCTGTTCGATAAACCGTCCTGCGCTCATGTTGCCAATATACATCGCATCGATCTTTTCACCGGAAAGCTGCGCATCCTCAAGAGCAAGCGCACCCGCTTCAACAAAGAGCTCACGAAACCCACTCGACCACTTTTCACCAAAGGTCGTGCACCCTACACCGATTACAGCAACGTCTCTCATAACTGCATCACGATCTTCCCCTTATGTACGGCATACCGGGCATAGTCAAGGTAGATGGGATTTTTTAATAGCTGTTCAACACTCGGGGCAGCATCGCGCCGGAATTTTTCATCAAGGATTGCGTCGGTGACCTCAATATCAAAAGCATCACTCCCCGCACCGGAGCCGAACGAACAGACAAATATCGTGTCTCCCGGCTTTGCGATATCGAGTGTTGCAGCAAGGCCAATGGGGGATGCCCCCGAATAGGTATTACCTAATCTGGGCACCACAAGACCCGGTAGGATCTGTTCAGAGGTGAACCCCAGGTTCTTTGCGACCTTCTGCGGAAACTTTGCATTTGGCTGGTGGAAGACCGCATAGGTGAAATCTTTCGGGCTCTTGCCGGTCTGTCTGAATAATAAACTGCTGGCTCCTTCAACATGTTTGAAATAGCCAGGTTCACCGGTAAATCGCCCCCCATGCCTTGGATAGTCCTCGCCTTCACGTCGCCAGAAGTCTGGGGTATCCGTGGTGAACGAGCTTGTATGATGGATGGTTGCAATAGGATCATCCCGTCCTATCAGGAATGCGGCTCCTCCTGCTGCTGCGGTATACTCGAGAGCATCGCTTGGTGCGCCCTGAGACACATCCGAGCCGATTGCAAAACCATAGGTGATCATCTCACTTTTAACAAGGCCCATACAGGTCTGGATTGCGGCTGTTCCCGCCTTGCAAGCAAACTCATAATCCGCTGCGGTCATATTTGGTGTTGCACCGATCGCTTCCCCAACAGTACATGCAGTCGGTTTCACTGCATAAGGGTGGGATTCACTGCCTACATAAACAGCGCCGATATCTTTTGGATCGATCTTTCTTCTGAGAAGAGCATTACGTGCTGCTTCGACTGCAATCGTAGCAGCGTCCTCATCCAGGTCAGGGACAGATTTCTCAAAAACGCCCAATCCCCCGGAAATATCTGCGGCGTTTGCACCCCACACTTTTGCAATCTCTTCGACTTTTATTCTGTATCTCGGTATATACACACCGTAGGTAATGATGCCTACCATTCTTTATCCCTCAATGTACTCACAATTTTGTCAATATCCATCATCGTGCACATTACTGTGATCCGATCCCGTTCTGCCATTTTCTCCACTATAGGGTGAACGTCAGCGATATCAAGTCCCTGTAGCACCACACATCGGGGTTTGAATGGGGTAACGCGGATCGCAACCATCGGGGATTTTCCCGTTGAAACATTGGTGAAGACCACCGCTCTTTCTGTGCTCCACCCATAGATTCGGTTGAACTCCTCTGATGAGAATTGCATGATGGCATTCAGACTGTTCACAACGGTATAACCAAAAAGGACCTGATCCATGGAACCACAAAGCAGTGAGCACCCTATCGCATCAGAGAAATCTTTGAGAGGAATTGCGGTAGCATACTCATGAATATCGTAGATCACATCATCTTCGACATTGGAAAAGAGCATGGTTGAAAATTTCTGGATGTGTTTCCCCTCATTTTCCTCATCCATGGCAAGGAGTGTGTCGACGATTTTGCCAACAACTGCGGTGCCAGGACTTTTTCTTCTGCCACTCTCATAATCGCTAATAACAGAGGGTGAGACCCCGAGACGATCCGCAAGGATACCTGGTGCGATCTCAAAGTTCATGCGCCACTTTTTCAGCGCATGCCCCGGTGAGTCCGACAGCGTGATCTCACCTGCCATTTTTTCGGCAAGCTGGTTCCGCAATCCGGATTTCATGCTCATTACAAAGAACCCGGAGTATTAAATAATTAACGAACGTGCATTCGACAGTAAACGAATCACGACGGAAGGATGTCCGGAGAGCAACCCATAAATAATAAGCACCTCAATTTTGATAAGCATGATTCCCGCTGAAGATCTCCAGTGTCTCAAGGCGATTGCATTGCAGGGTGGCTGCAAGAGCCCGGTTTTTGTCTCATCCCAGACTATTGGCGATATGCTTGCAATCAGCCAGCAGACCGCCTCCCGCAGGTTAAAAGGTCTCGAATCCCAGGGATTCATTACACGGACTATTGCCGCCGATGGTCAGCATGTCACGGTGACCAGAACAGGAGAGGCGGAGCTCCATAATGAATATCAGGAGTACTGCCGGATATTTTCAGAGCGTAACAATGGATATGTCCTTTCCGGTACAGTGGTAAGTGGAATTGGTGAAGGCAAATATTACATGAGCCTGGAACCCTACAAGCAACAGTTCAATGTGCATCTTGGGTTTGAACCATACCCGGGAACCCTCAACATACGTCTTCCCAGCTCAAGTCTTCCGATACGTAAAAAGATTGATAATCTCAACTGGATCCGGATCAAGGGCTTTTCTACTGACGGCAGAACGTTTGGTGATGCGAAGTGCCTTCCGTGCCGTATTGGTTCAATTCCCTGTGGGATTGTCGTACCAGGAAGGACACACTATCCCGAAGACATCATTGAAGTTATCGCACCCGTAGCGCTTCGCAGGAAACTTGGTGTTGGGGATTCTGATACGGTAACTGTCGAGGTGGGGTAGTGATTGACGATGCTCTGGCAGCCTTGAGGGATGGAAAATTTATCCTGCTTTACGATTTTGACGACCGTGAAGGAGAGACGGATTTTGCAATCAGGTCTGATGCGGTTACTCCACGCCATATTGTGCAGATGCGCAAAGATGGGGGGGGCTTAATCTGCACTGCGGTTCACCCGACTGCAGCCCTGCGCCTTGGGCTGCCTTTTGCAAGTGATGCCCTCAGGGCAATATCAGTGGCAGAACGTGAGGGGGATATTCCCTATGATAGAAAGAATCACTCTTCCTTCTCCCTCTGGGTAAACCACCGGAATACGTTCACCGGCATCACTGACCGCGACAGGACGCTTACCGTCAATGCGATTGCCGAGCAGGTAAAACGGGCGCTCAACGGTGGCGCTGTGAACTTCCACGAGGTCTTCCGCACCCCGGGACACATGGCACTCCTGCGGGCCGCGGATGGGCTTCTTGACCAGCGGAAGGGGCAGACCGAGCTCTCAATCGCGATGGCACAGATGGCCGGCATAACCCCGGCCATCACTATCTGTGAGATGCTGGATGACGAATCCGGGTATGCTCTGTCAAAAGAGGATGCCCGGCTCTATGCACGCAAACACCGGCTCATTTTTGTGGAAGGTCCTGAAGTGCTGGAGCGGTGGGAAGCCCAGACACGCCATTCCTGATAAAGAAATAATGATCACTTTTTTGCGAGTCTTTCCAGTGTTTCCCTTGGCAGCATTTTTGCAATGCTCATTTTTGTGGGACAACGCCCGGGTTTCAGGCCCAGTTTCTTTGCCTCCTCTTTGAGCACTTTTGTGTCAATGTCCTTGATGAGTACACTCAACTCTTTTGGCTCCATAGAGATCGGAGAGTGATTAGTACACAATGAAATAAGGTTTCCTCTTGGTTGAGTGAAAAATTGATTATATTTTGATCTGTGCCAGTGCATCGTACGCAGTTTTCCGGAACACAGCGACGTCAATGGTCGGATATTGTTCTTTTGCCTTTACAATATCCGGCCCCACACCTGTATTGAACGTGGTAATCCGGTCAAGCGTTCGTGCAGCGGTGTCAAGTACCCAGAGATCGCGGGTCTCCTTATCAACGACTGTTATTGATTCGACTCTGACTGAAACGAGAAAAGCTCCATCGGGTGTCTGGTACAGGTTAGGTTTTCCGATAACAGAGACAAATGCCGGCGTGTCGATTTTTGCGATCTGTTGCATTGCCTCCGGCTGGTAACTACCCGCCATAACAAAGAAGGTTCCTGAAGGGTCGACAACTCTTCCACGGTAGAAAATGTTCTGGTCTCCCTGACGCTGCTTTTCGGTCAATGTACCAACGAGAAATATCCGGTTACAGCGCTCCCCCGTCGGAAGAAGGACGAATGTCGGACTTTTCTCATCATCGCCATCCTTGAACTGGTACCGGCACTCGCGAAGCTCCGCTGCAAAAACCCGTCGGGCCGGCTCGCGTTCGAACGCACCTTCTTTACGCCCCATATCCCGTGGGTTTGTACTCATGACGAACCCCCCGCCCTGTTTAGCAGTGCTGCGTGTTCTCTGCTCTGATATGTCAGACGCTCACAGGAGTTCACCAGGATACGGTTATCGATCTCCCTGCCCTCGCAGAGTAAATAGCGCCCGAGTACCGCATCGCGCATCCTGAGGAATACTTCATCCATCCCAAGCGGGTTGTTCTCCGCAATCTCCTGCGCTGCACTGAGTGTTATTCCGGTAAGAGATTCCACGACTTCCCGCTGGAGCAGGATATTATGCGTTTTTTCACCATCATCGAGCCACCCTTTAATCCGCAAATCATAAACAAATTTTGGCTGGATTTCGTGGACAGGGCAATAATTCTGACGTGACAGGGCACGATTACACCCTTCTATCGGACAGCGCTTGATAATCCCGGAACCAGGTGCGATGTGCACCATGGCACCTTTGACTGCTACATTCCCCCCGCTTACCGATATGTCACCATCGTCCTGCATGATCGTTGCTGTGTTTAAGTTGAGCGAGAGCCTGCCGTTAAATTCGTCTATTTGAGCGTAGAAGATATTGTAGACAGAGTCCACTGCGAGTTTTTCCTTGCCCGCTTCCTTCCATATCACAAATTTTATTGTTCCCGTCTCGTCACCCAATAGACCGGACTGGAGCATCCTCTCATGGGAAGCATCCCATTCCTGGATCACCTTGGCACGAACACTGCCAACACCCGTATGAAGATTACCAATCGGCACCGTACTTGGGATGAGAGGCCCATCGGTCCCGCTCTCTTTTACCGTGGTACCAGAATGGATCTTCAAGCTTGCAATACCCTTGAACTCGTCTACTACCGCTGACTCTATATGGTACCATGAGCCCACGGTCATCGCAGGTGCATTCGATTTTGCCCATGCCACAAACCGTATGCCCCCGGAGTCATCAGCGATTATACCGCTTTGCGCAATTGCTGGCGATCCAGGTGTCGAGAGTGCAACAACCTTTCCTTCGATGGTCACCCATTCACCGGGTGCCACCTCCGCGATCTTTTTCTGTTCAGCTGCACTTCCGCTCTTTCCACCACTGCCCGTTCCTGCTGTGGGAAGGTTGAACTCTTTTGCAAGTTCATTTGTTACACTTCGTTCAGCCTCGGAGGGTTGTACACCGAACTCGTTGACGAGCCGGCGGAGTTTGCTCTCGATCTTCGTTGGATCGACATCTGTACCTTTCTCTGAAAATTTTCGGGAGATTCTTTTTGCTGATTCGGAAAAGTCCATTCATACATCTCCAGGTACTCATCGGTTCTGATCATGCGTATATATTGCGAAGTATGCATGGTGAAAGTAAACCCCCGCAATCGTGAAGTTTATGTTTTACAACACCGACTAAGAGGACATGGTTGAAATTACCGCAGACAGCACGATTTATGATCTATTAAAAGCGAAACCAGAATCTTCCGAAGTACTCTTCAAGTTTGGTATGGGCTGTGTGGGATGCGCGATCGCCCGGGGCGAAACTATCCGCGAGGCAGCCGAAGCGCATGGCATCCCTTTGCCTGAGCTCCTTTCAGCGCTCGGAATTAAAGAGTAATTTTTATTTATTTTTTACATCTCTCAAGCG
>DATMWO010000255.1:0-5000 GCA_035562475.1 Methanoregula sp. | reverse complement strand
ATTTCATATCTTTTCGGGATGCCCGATATTTTTCAACAGCTGGTTTACCGATGCTGTTAAAGGGGTACTACAAAACATAAGGATATTTCACCTCTTTTGCCATTTATGACTCTGCAACCTGAACGCTTCTTTAAAAAAACGGATCATCCCATAGGCTTAAAATAAACCATCACATCATGGACGGTTGGCGGTTCTGGAAAAACGGTACACTCCTTTTGGTACATTCATTTCAAAGCGGGCGCCATGCTGGAATTCCCCGGCTTCTCTAATAGAGATATTTGTTATGGAAAGGATTTCCCGGGATAGAAATAATCCGAGCCCCGTATTCTTGCCAAATCCCCGCTCGAAGATCATTTCCTTATCGTGCACCGGAATGCCGATGCCATCATCTTCAATACGGATCAAAAGGCCATCGGATAACTCCTCTGAAAACAGCCGGACTACAGACACCCGGTCACCATGCTCTACAGCATTCTCCACAATGTTGTAAAATACTCGTTCGAGAAGGGGATCGGCAAATATCTCCAATCCGTCAGCAGGAGCCTCGAACCGTATTTTTCTTATGTCAATGTGGATGCAGACCCTGTAGAACAAATCAGTCACATTCTGCCATTTCGGTTCGACAACCCCAAGATCCTGGTAGAGTTTGGTAAATTCTATGTTCTCCGTTATCATCTTAACTGCAGTTTTCAGCTTGGTAAGATACATGGAGTGTTGGGGTTCCGGGGGGTGATCCGTGAACAGTTCAAGATATCCGCCAAGTACCGTAAGTTTATTCCGGATATCATGCCGGGTGATCTCAGCAAGGAGGTTGAGTTTTTTATTGGCGAGTTGAAGGGCATCATGGGCTTTTTTAATATCAGATATATCATGGAATATACCCATCATGCACCTTCTTCCACCCAGGTTGAGTATTGCAGCGCTGACAATAACCGGGATACGGTTCCCATTCTGGTCTACAACAACCTCCTCCTGCAATCCCATCCCTTCCCGGGCATGTTTTTTGAAATATGCACGGTATCTTTCCTCTTCCTCTTTTGGATGAAGCTGGCTTTCGTGCATGGTCTGGATTTCAGTAAGTGTCCTTCCAATCAGCGCCTGTGTTTTATTATTTGCATCGAGAAGCATTCCGGTTTCTGCGTCTGCAATAAAAATTGCATCATTTGCGTAATCCATGAGCCCCTTGTTCTTTTCATAGGCAGATTTCAGTTCGTCTTCCGCGTGTTTTCGGTCCGTAATATCCCGCACGAAAGCAAAAACATATGCCTGAACCCCAAATTCGATATAATTGAGAAGAATTTCCACCGGGATAAGTGAGCCATCTTTTTTCCGGTGGGTGTCCTGAACAGTGAGATATTTCCGCTTGCTCAGCCCGGGCCAGAGAGAACCTAAATGGTTGTCGATAAACCGTGGATTGATATCCTGTATGGTGAGCAGGGAAAATTCTTCCCGGGAATAGCCCAGCATTGAACAAATGGTATCGTTAAAAAAAGTAATTCCCCCGTATTCATTGATCCAGAGAATACCTTCGGCCGCATTACTGACCGTGGCCTTCATCATGCGAAGTTCCTCTTCTGCCTTTTTCCGCCTGAATGCCTGACGTATCTTATGACTGAGTTCACTGAACTGGGCCCGGGGATCCCCTCCCTTCTGGAGATAAAAGTCAGCACCGTTTTCGATTGCCTCAATGACGACTTCCTCACGTCCCTTACCGGTAAAAAGGATGAACGGGATCTCTTTGAACTCTGTCCGTACCTGTTTGAGAAATTCAATACCGTCCATTCCCGGCATCTGATAATCAGAGACAATCGCATCAATCATCCCTTTGTTAAGGATTTGTAACCCTTCCTGAGCGGACGTGACTGTAGCAACTGAGAAATCCCCCTCTCTCTCCAAAAAAAGTTTGCAGAGGTCGAGCAGATCAGGCTCGTCATCTACGTAAAGGAGGGAAATCATTGATTTTATTATTGTTCCGTCAAGGATTTAGTTTTTTGTTCAGGCAGGAAAGAGAAATCAGCGTATTAAACCCAAAACCAGAAAAAATGCCCTGATTTACCGTTGTGTAATTGGATTTATGCACTGCATTGTACCATACCCGGCGATTTCGTGAGATTGACTTGAATATCTCATTGATATGACAACGCCCACAAAATCATGGCATGAAAAGTCAGAGCACAGAGAATCAGGGTGTATTCTGTTTCCTGCTGATGAACTGCACACATCCTTCATCAAAGATCAATATCGGGGTCGATTATCCGGTCTTCTTATCCGAATCGGTGGTTACATTCTTTTCATTTTCAGACACAGCGATCCCTTCAAAAAGGTGTAAAAATTATAACTCTGGAGAAATGCTCAATTACAAGCTATACGCTCAAGGGGGTTTCACCCCCGCCGCTGTTTCTCCCCCGATGCGATAACTCCCGAACTGGAGCTACGTCATCATCGCCAAGCGCAAGGGCAGTATGGGGGGAGGCACAGTCCCCTCCTTCATCGTACCAGAATCTTGAATTTCATATCAATGGAAAAGGAATTCTGCAGAGCCAAGATTTTTTTTAAATGCCCCACGTCTCCGGGTGTTCAGGAGTGTTCCGTTTATCCGCGTTGGAACCCGTCAGGAGGAACAATAATTTCAAACCGTGCACCCTTTTTATATTCCCCGCTCTCCCTGATCGTTATGCCTGTACTTTCAAGGATCTTCTGAGCAAGGAAGAGGCCGAGGGTTTTTCCATTCCCCGCCCTCCACTCAAAGAGGTGAACTTTGTTTTCCGGTGATATTCCAATTCCATTATCAGCGACCGTTATGATGAGTTCTGTTGTGGAGTAATGGAAAGATACATCGATGCGGGTAACTTTCTCTCCATATTTATACGAATAATTAAAGAGATGGTAAAAAACCTTTTCAAAGAGAGGGTCAGCAAAAACAACAGGACTGTCCTGTTCTATGTTCAGGATAATTGATTCCGTCTCAACTTCCAGAAATGCCCTTCGTATTACTGTTGATACATGTTGCCATGTGGGAGTATCGGCTCCAAGATTTTCATATTCGCGGGTGAAGATTATCTGACGCTGTATGGTTTTTGTTGCTGTCTGGGCACGAACCAGATGTTTCAGCAGATCAGGTTCCTGGATACCATAGCTTGCAAGTTCGAGAGAGCCGCTGACAACCATCAGCTGATTCAGGATATCATGCCGTATCATACTGGAAAACATGTCGAGATTTTTTCTTGCAAGAATTCTGGCACTTTCAGCCCGTTTCCGATCAGAGATGTCATAAATCAGGCACTGGATAATCTGATGATCATTGAGAGAATTGACCTTGCTGATAAATTCAACGTTAATTTTCTTGCCGCTCCGGGTAATGAAGGGAATATCTTTGTATTGCATATAGCCGGTTTTTTCCAGTTCTGTAAAGAATTGTTCAGCTGGTATTGCCTCGTTGGAAAATCCTATTTCACCGAGGTTTCTTCCAAGAAGATAATCCAGCGGATACCCCGTGAGCGTGACAATAAACGAATTTGCGTCGATAATCTTTTTGGTATCAGATTCAAGGATTATGATGCCATGATCGGTTGTATCAAACAAACGATGGAATTTTTCATCCTTCTGGTGCAGTTCCCTGACATCATACATCGATTGAATCGCACCGGAAAGCTGCCCGTTTTTATCAAATAACAGAGAAGCAGTCAGTTCAAAGGTGGTGGTTTTTCCTTTCAGACGGGGAACCTGTTTTTGTGCCCTGATGCAATTTTGGCTTCGCTGTATTGCCGAGTAGTGGAATTTCTGAAGTTCTGTGTCAGTAGCAAAAACCAGATCAAGAAGGCCTGGCATTCGTGTTCCGAATATATGAAAAGAATATTCGTAATTACCCAGACCAAGTACCTTTTCGGCACTGATTTGGGTAAGTTTCTCCATTGCCTTGTTCCAGACAATGATGGCGCCTTGGGTATCGATGGCAAATGTTGCATCCGGAAGGAAATTAATTATCTCTAACAGCCGGTGCTCCGAAGTCTCCAGTTCTTCCCGTACCCGTCTTTGATTCTCCTCATTTTCCATTGTTTTTAACACAAATGAAATATCTTCCGAAATTCCATTCAGTAATCGGATCTCGGAATCGATAAAAAAGTTTTTCTCAAACGAATAGAGAGTAATCGCCCCTCGTGTTGTTTTTCCCGTGCTTAACGGGAATGCAGCTGCAGATCGATATCCTTTCCTGAGGGCATCTTCTTCCCACATCTCCATTGTCGGGTATGCCTGGATATCATTGCATATGCTATATTTAGCCTTTCTGATAGCAGTGACGGTTGGACCCTGTCCATTGGCAATATCATCGGATGCTTCTCTGACTTTGACAAAAAAATCATCCACTATCCCACTTGCAGTGACACGATTGATTCTGTGGGTGTCGGGATCTTCAAACCCTGCCCAGGCTAAAACAAATCCTGCTTCCTTGACCATTATCTTGCACACTTCCTGCATCAGATGCATCTGGTCATGGATATGCACTACCGACTCATTGATCCGCCGAAGTATCGCATCTACCCGGTTGAGACGTGCAATCTTCTGTTCGCTTTCCCGGAATTCGATAGCACGTTTTACCTTACGGGACAACTCGCCAAACTGGGATTTTGGATCTCCGCCTTTTTTTATGTAATCATCGGCACCATGGCTGCGGTCTTCAATAAAGATTTCTTCCCGGTCTTTACCACTAAAAATTATAACGGGGAGTCTGGGGAATGTTTCCCGGATTTTTTTAAGGAGATGGATACTATCAATGTCCGGCATCCTGTGATCAGAAATAATCGCATCAAATGAACTGCTCTTTAACCGTTCGAGGGCTTCGGCGGTAGTATGGGCAATATCTACCCGAATCGCCATCTCACGTTCAAAAAAACGCCTGCCCGAATCCAGAAGGACCGGGTCACTATCAATATACAGGACCGATATCACCGCAACCCACTTCAGCAGACTATCCAATCCGCTCTATTTACATTCTGTAATAC
>DATMWO010000254.1:0-4815 GCA_035562475.1 Methanoregula sp. | reverse complement strand
TTACCCGAGATCACGATCGTATTCCCCTCTGTTCGCATCATCGGTGTGACATACTCATCGACAACCTTTTGCTCTTCGGGTGTTCCTGCACCGAACCGCTTCCGGAAGAACCCGAGCATCTCCTCCCGACTCCCGAAACGGTACTCCTTTGAGAGCGGCAGCATGGTCACGTCCGGGTAAATTCCCATCTGGTAGAGGACCCCGAAGAGACAGTCGGCTTTCGGCCCGGCGTGATACGGGCTCCCGTGCAGGGGCTCCCAGAGATCGGCATACATCCGCTCCCAGAAGGGCATGTCTACGAACCAGAAGAGGTGAACGGAGCCACAGGAGGCAGCATCCATCTTCCGGAGCGCTTCCCGGATATCATGCATGGTGAGGGAGAGGGAAGCGATGACAATGTCAAACGGGGGAGTGAGGTCAGAGGAGAGATCGATCTCCTCCCAGGTCTTCTGCACGCAGGTGATATTATGTAAGTTCTCCCGCTCAGCATGCTCCCTGAGGATCTCCACCATGCCGGCCCCGGGCTCCACCGCGGTAATCTTCTTCACTCGAGGGGAGAGAGGGATAGAGAGGGTTCCCGGCCCCGCCCCGATATCCAGCACCCGGGAATTTTTCGTGATGTCAAGACAAGCGATTGTAATCCGGACACGGTCATCGTATTCACTGCGGGAAGTGGAATCGTAGCGTTCAGCATTCTCCCGTTTGTCCCAGTTATGCGAGGGATCATCGGAATGCTTCGATGACTCGTGCAAGCACTGCCGTGCCTTCCAGATCTCATTCCAGTCTGGCGCTATAAGCGGTTGTATTGGTGCAGGGCTCATAGCATTGAGTATGCACACGGCCGGTTAAAGGTATCTGTCTGTGCAGAATCTGTTCATTAAAATGGATATTATTCGTGCCGGAGTGCATCGATCGGGTTGAGATTTGCCGCACGCCATGCGGGGTATATTCCACAGATCAGGCTGATAACAATACCGAATGTCATACCATAAAAAATATGGACCATGGTTGAAGGAACGAACAGATACTTTGTGGATTGTAACATAACACTGCTGATCACATATCCCCCCAGAAGACTCATGATCCCTCCAATCAGGCTTCCGACAACACCGAGGATCAACGCTTCATAAAGGAACATTGACATTACTTCTTTTCGTTGCGCTCCTATGCTACGCATAATGCCAATCTCCTTGATCCGCTCGGTTACTGACATCATCATGATGTTGAGAATAGAAACACCAGCAACCAGCATTGAAATCCCTCCGATCGCTGACACAAATGTGGTAATCTGGCCGAATGCTGAAAATATGGTTTCCATTGTTTTTCGGGTATCCACAACGTCAACGATTTTATCCCGCTTGTTCATCTGATTTTCTATAGCGCTTTTAACGGCAGGGAGGTCATCCAGATTCTTTACCTTTACAACCACCTTATCGTAATCGTTGCGATTATATGACTGATCGAACCAGTCTTTCGTCACTACTATTGCGGAGTCGGTGCTGACATCAAATGCCATCCCGCGCTCCTCGATGATGCCGGTAACCCGCAGTGTACCCTTATTTCCCTCAGTTCCGATTGCAATCCGGGATCCGACCTTGACGTTGTTGTCTGTCGCGAACGTTGATCCCACGAGAACTCCCGAATCGCCCCGGCTGTACGCCCCCTCTTTCAGTTTCAGGAGATCGGGGACATCATCTGGGTTAAGGCCGTAGATTGTTGCAACGATCTCATCGCTCCCCACACCAAGTTTCATGCGATCCGAAGTCTGAAGTACAGGAATAGCAACATTTGGAGCAGAAGCCCGTTTTATCTGCTGAAAATTCTGTTCGGTAATACTAAGGGATGACGGACCCCCCGTTCCCCCGGGGGGTCCGCGCATAGTTCCGCCTACATGGGGGGTGACAATAACGCTGTCGCCGACTGTTTTCAGACTGTCAGAGACGGTGAGCACTAAACTATTTCCAAGAATTCCCATGGATGCAATCGCAACCACACCAATTACGATTCCCAGCATGGCGAGGGTGGACCGGAGCAGATGGATCCTGATATTTCGTTTGGCAATTTCCCAAAAGATCATGCCACAATTCTCCCATCAGCGATTCGGATTGTCCTTTTTGAATAAGCGGCAATATTGACATCATGGGTGACCATGATTATCGTCGTACCCTTGCGATTGAGTTCCGCCATAAGGTCCATAATGCCGGCACCAGTCTTTGAGTCAAGATTCCCTGTTGGCTCGTCACAAAGCAGGATATCAGGATTATTGATGAGTGCCCGGGCAACGGCTACCCGCTGTTGCTGACCACCTGAAACCTCCATGGGGGTGTGCGTGAAGAGCGAATCATCAAGCTGAACCGCACGGAGCATCGCGCGTGCTTTTTCCGGATCCACCGCATTCTTGGACTTCAGCATCATGGGGAATGTCACGTTTTCGATGATGTTCAACAGCGGGAAGAGGTTGAAATACTGGAATATAAACCCGATCCGGTCCCTCCGCAGTTCTGTGAGTTCTTTATCGGACATGTCCCCGGTACGGGTACCGCTGATATATATGTCTCCGGATGTAGGTGTGTCAAGACACCCCATCAGGTTCAGGAGAGTTGATTTCCCTGAACCTGAAGGCCCCATGATAGAGATGAACTCCCCCCGGTCAACCTTGAAGCATACCCCGTCAAGCGCAGTAACGTCTCCCGATGGAAGCGGGTAGACTTTGACTACGTCTTTGAACACCATGACGGGTGGATTGCCCATAGTGGTGGTCACTTCTTGTTCCTTCTCAGGTAGAAATACCATCCGCCGATACAAGCAACAATTACAATCACCACAGCAAGAAGGGGAAAGAGAAGATTTGATCCCCAATTATTTTGTGGGCTGGTTCCGGATTTTGTTATGTTCACATCCTGCACAGATGTGTACAGGTTGCCATCCGTATCCTTGTACGAAAGTTGAATCGGGACAGTCGAAGTGCTATTTGCGGAGAACGTAACTTCAAAGCTCCCGAAATCATCAGGTTTGAGTGCTCCGACAACATAGGTCTTATACGGATCCTGCGGAACCGCTGGTGAAATTGAAGTTACCATAACGGTATTTGCCGTTTCCAGCCCGGCATTGTTTACATCACCCGTGATGTGATACACACCACTTTCAGATTTTACCTGGACATTACTGATAACGGGATTTGCCTGTTTTTTATCGATCCCAAATGTAATCGGGAGCTCAATCCTCTCTTTATGGGGATTATTGCCATTATTGTATGTTGCCGTGATCGTCAGGGAAGTCTCCTGTTCAGGGGTTATGGTGAAGTTCAGCGGTATTTTGGCACCTGAAGCAAGGTTGCCGATGAAGGTTCTTGCCGGAGTTGCTGTCACCCCGGTACCAGTAACTTCAAGAATGACATTCCTTAAATCATTTTTCCGCGGATTTGCCACTTGTATGAAAATGGTCTTTTTCTTTCCCTGGGAAAATGCATCAGGTTTCTCAACAATCGTCAGCTCAAGCGGGGTGTTATCTACCTGGACTGTTGCCCGGGAGTAAAGACTGTCTGCATCACGGAAGCTGAGGGAGAATGTCGGATAATACGTTCCATCAGGGGCATCCCCCACAACGGAAAAAACGAATGATTTCGTCTGGAGAGGACCGATGTTGGATGAAGAATCGTAAGGTGTGCTGGTGAGCCTGATATTTTTGTCACCAATGGTTACATGATTTACCACGACGCTCTGGTCAGGGTTCCCGTTGGTTACATATACCGTAACAATACCCGCATCATTGGTAAAAAATGATCCCGGATCAAAGGTAATATTGGAAACATAGACATTGCCAGCGGTAACAATAGATTCCGGCGTCGTGAATGCGGTTACCGCACCAGCTCCTGTACTGAAAATCAGGAAAAGAGCTGTGAGAATAATAAATCGAGCGTTTTTCATTTAAATCCCTGTCATGGTATAGATGATATAGAGAATGTAAACAACAACAGGAATGCCGACACAGAGTGCGGCATCCCTATCAGAAAGCTGTCGGGCATTTCTCATGCCGGAAATCCAGATATTTGCACTCCAGAGAAGGAATACGATAGAAATAATTGAGATGATCTGGGTCATCTCCATCATTGCAGGATCATGCATCAGTGTTTTGGCCGCTTCCTGGATCAGCTGGGGATCCTGGGTTGCGGATGAGGTAATTTCAGGAACAATGACTTCTGGAATATACTGAATCGCGACAATCACGGACAGCACCCCCCCGAAAATCTGAGGCAGATAACCATACCCGATAAACTCAAGTGTTCGTTTAAATGTACCTTTGCCCTTGAATAATGATGATATAAGATAGAACACACCAGCCCATATCCCCCAGAACACGAAAATCCCCAATAATGCGCCAAGAATAGTAGAAATAGCGATTATCGATTCCATTCCGGGCATCAATCCTGCCATCATCTTTCCTGTTAATCCCCCGATTAAATACGCATATACCGCTGAGACAATCCCCAAGGTAAGAACAATAATTCCGGGAATTTTGAGACTTTCCTTTTCTGCGATTGCAGCCTGGAAGAATTCCCCGGGTCTGATGAGAATGTCAATAAGTGAATGTTTCATCCCATAATCACCTGATCCGATGATGGATCTTTCTGTTGTTGCAGGAATAACAACTTCATTACAGATTTTCTCCAGACTATATTAATGGTATGGAAGGCGGAATCGAAAGTGTTGTTCTTGCGTTCAATGATAAGGAATTGCGCTTTAATACCTCGAGGGTGTGGGAATAAGCCGTTTCATCTCTTGGTATAGTGTACAAATTTGTTGCACAATGTATATA
>DATMWO010000253.1:0-9990 GCA_035562475.1 Methanoregula sp. | reverse complement strand
TGGTTACCAATGACCGGCGTATCAGGAATGCGCTGTTAACACGCGGTATCAGCGTGATATCAATGAGAAATCAGAAAAAACTGGAGATATTGCGGAGGTAAAATATGTATCATAAGTTGATGCTTGAGGACAAAGTGCGGGTACCCCCCCAGCGACTGGGTGAGAAACTTGAAAAAGTGATTCTTGAGGTTCTGCAGGAGCAGCTTGAAGGCAGTATTGATAAAGAGATCGGAATTTTCATCTGTGTAACGAAAGTTCATGATGTCGGGGAGGGGGAGCTCGTACCAGGTGACGGGGGCGTCTATTACGATGTAAAGTTTGAAGCGCTCGTGCTCCGTCTTGCGCTGCAGGAAGTCATTGAGGGACTGGTTGTCGAAACAACTAGTTTCGGGGCTTTTGTCAGTCTCGGTCCTATCGATGCGATGCTGCACGTAAGCCAGATCTCGGATGAATACATCAATTACGATGAGAAAAATGCCCGTCTTATCTGCCAGGAGTCCAAAAGATTCATAGGGGTGGGCGATGTAGTCCGTGTCCGTGTTGTGACTCTCTCCCTCAATGAGCGGGAGCCACGCGACAGTAAGATCGGACTCACGATGCGACAGGCAGGTCTGGGCACGGCACTCTGGCTTGAAGAGGAAATGAATAAGGAGAAAGAGAAAGACCAGAAATCCTCTCCAGTATCAAAAGAGGCGGTAAAGGAGAAGGGCAAAGGCAAGAGGAAGGAGCATGCCTCCGGCGAATAAGAAAAAGCAGGGAAAGGTGTGCCGTGACTGTCATCGTGTCGTTGATGGCGAGAACTGCGTAATCTGCGGCACAACAAATCTGAGTGAAGACTGGTCCGGTTACCTTGTCATTATCGATCCGGAAAATTCCGATGTTGCGAAACGGATGAACATCAAACTTCCAGGTCGCTATGCGCTGAAGGTTCGCTGATGCTTACACTTCCTGAAGAGTACCGAAAGCTTTTCCAGGAACCTTTCGGGGAGCTGCACCGGAATATTGATGAGGTTATCCCCTTAATTGCAGACAGCACCGTATATACAGTCGGGGATGTAGTTACTCACAACCTCCAGAAGAGGGGGATCACACCCGCAATTGCCGTTGTTGACGGTTATACCATGCGCTTACCCTGTAAAAGGTTGCCGGTATTTCAGGGAGAATGTATCAGGGTAAAAAATCCTGCCGGCACATTAACCAATGACCTGATTCGCGCGCTCGATTACGCAATTATGCATCCACCCGCGACAGTCATTGTTGATGGGGAAGAAGATCTCGCGGTAATCCCGCTTGTTATCTCTGCTCCAGAGGGTGCTATCGTGTTATATGGACAGCCACATCGGGGTGTAGTAATCCGCAGAGTAAATTTTAAAGCAAAAGAAACCGCACGCCAGTTTCTGACGCATTTTATCCACACGGATGTATGAATTTCCCTTTGTATCCATGAAATAACCTGCATACTGTTTTTTATTTTTGCAATTAGTGCCAGAATCAATGTGAGGCTCATATTATAAATAACCCGGTTTCCAATAATTACAGGATATCGATGGACTTTGAGATCACCGGCGATAAAAGAAATGAGCTTTTATCCAGAAGAGAGGTTCAGTTTGACCTCAAATACGATGGTGCGACCCCCTCCCGTATGCAGATTATCGGCAAACTATGTGCCCTGCTTAATGTAAAAGAGAATCAGATAACCCTTGACACCCTCAACAGCAGCTTCGGTAAGACAGAATTAACCGGTTCAGCACGTATTTATGATAGTGAAGAGGGCAGGAGCAAGACCGAACGCCCACACCTTGCAGCGCGCGGAATGCCAAAGCCCAAGGAAGAGGGGGCTACGTAACAATGGCAGCAGCAAAAAAAGCAGCCGCAGCTAAGGGGCAAAAGAGGGGTTCGTACTTCAAGGTTGAGGGCGCTAAGGTTACTACAACCAAGAAATACTGCCCCCGCTGCGGACCGGGCATCATGATGGCGGACCATAAGGACCGGACCACATGCGGCAAGTGCGGATATACTGAATTCAGAAAATAAGATCCAATGCCTGTTTTTGGGCAGATACTTGGAATTGAGGGAACAGCATGGAACCTCAGTGCCGCTCTTTTTGACGAGGATCTCATTTCACTTGTTTCCCGACCCTATAGCCCGGCTCTTGGCGGGATCCACCCGCGTGAAGCGGCTCAGCACCATGCTTCAGTAATGAAGGAACTCATCTCTTTGGTCCTGAAGGATCCTGATAAAATTACCGGCATCGCTTTCTCACAGGGTCCGGGGCTCGGGCCCTGCCTGCGGACAGTTGCAACGGCAGCCCGGTCACTTGCGCTGGCACTCGGTGTCCCGCTTGTTGGGGTTAACCATTGCATCGCTCATATAGAAATAGGGCGTTTTGCCACCGGATGCCGTGACCCAATCATCCTCTATGCAAGCGGAGCGAACACCCAGGTGATCGGGTACCTGAACGGCAGGTACCGGATATTTGGTGAGACCCTCGATATTGGCATCGGAAATGCACTCGACAAGTTTGCCAGGTCCAGGGATCTTCCTCATCCCGGAGGTCCAATTATTGAAGCTCAGGCAAAACTCGGCCAGTACATCGATCTGCCATATACGGTCAAGGGAATGGATCTCGCTTTTTCCGGCCTTGTTTCGGCAGCGAAAGATTGCAAGGCTACACTACCCGATGTGTGCTGCAGCCTGCAGGAAACTTCTTTCGCAATGTGCGTTGAAGTGACCGAACGGGCCATGTCACTTGCCGGAAAAGAGGAGGTGCTCCTTGTTGGAGGTGTTGGAGCAAACCGGCGGTTGCAGGAAATGCTCCGGCTGATGTGTGAGGACCGGGGGGCACGATTCTACGTCCCGGAACTGAAATACCTCGGAGATAATGGCGCGATGATCGCCTACACCGGAAAACTGATGCTTGAGAGCGGGCCGTCACTCCCCATCGAATCTTCACAGATCAAGCCCTCATTTCGCTCAGATGATGTAGAGGTGACCTGGCACCATGAAATTATTCATAAGAGACCCCCGGTTTTTCCTGATCGTATTACCCGGAAAAGGGGTGCGGAAGCCATCGTCACATTCCGGAATGGCAAGGCGGAGAAACGCAGGCTTTCGAAACTGTACCGCGCGCCCGCACTTGACAGCCGACTCATTACCGAGCGAACCCGGGCAGAAGCGCGATTAATCGCTGCTGCACGCAAAGGCGGTGTTCCCACACCAATCATGAGCGACATCACTTCTGATACCATACTGATGGAGCAGGTGAAGGGGACATTACTGACACAGAATCTCACTGAAGCAGCAGTATACAAAGCAGGGCGAATAATCGGCAAGCTGCATACATCAGGTATTATCCACGGTGATCTCACGACAAGCAACATGATCCTGCGTGAGGACGACGGTGCCTGCGTACTGATCGATTTTGGGCTTGCACAGGTAAATTCCGAGATAGAACAGCGGGGTGTAGATATTCATGTCCTGTTCCAGACGCTGGAGAGTACAGCACCAGAAAGTGCTGATGTGCTGAAAACTGCATTTGCGGCGGGATATGCAGACACGTTTGCTGAGGCTCACGACGTCATCATCCGTGAGCATGAGATTGAACTGAGGGGGAGATATTTATAAAACTCACCATGGTTACGAGCAACGCCAATAAGGCAAGGGAGGTAGCGCAATTTTTCGGTAGTTTACTCGAGGTGTGCCATGTACCGCTCGATATTCCCGAACTCCGTTCTGACGATGTAGCTGAAATTTCTCGGCAGAAAGCACAATACGCATTCGATCATCTCCTCACACCACTCATCGTAGATGATACCAGCTTTTCTATCGATGCACTGAATGGATTTCCCGGCCCGTATGCTGCCTACGTTCTGCATTCGATTGGTAACGAAGGTATTCTCAAAATTATGATGGACGTGAAGAATCGTAACGCTCATTTCACAACAGTGATTGCATTCGCAGACAAACAGGGCGTCCGTCATTTTGCTGGAACTATCCATGGCAGAATCGTTAGAGCCCCCCGTGGGAGCAGTGGATTCGGGTATGACCCGATCTTTGAGGTCGATGGACGAACACTTGCAGAACTCCCGCTTTCAGAGAAATGCAGAATTTCCCACCGTGCACTGGCTCTTACAACATTCAGGGACTGGTTCATGCAAGGATACAGACCCCTCAAAAATGACGCAAATGGTTAATATGTCTTACAGCTTTGTTATAAGGGCAGACAGGAGTGTATTTCTATGGCAAAATTCCCCGAAGCCGAAGCCCGGTTACTCAATGTGAAAATATGTATGCATTGCAACGCCCGCAATGCAATACGCGCAACCAGCTGCCGCAAGTGCGGTTATCAGAACCTGCGCCCCAAGAACAAGGAAAGAAAGGCGTAATTCTTATCTTCGATATTTTTCAAGTTTTTTTTAATATTACCTGTAATCATGCCGAGTAGTAAGTCACCCGCTTTCCTTTCTTTGCATATTCCCCGGCGAACGTTTCGATATTCCGTTTATACCCTATCCGTTCAATAAAGCCCAGCGTGCGGAGTACTTCACGCACCCGCATCACATCGGTCTCATCTGCCCAGTTTTTTGTATACACATAGATGACTTTTCGGTTATCGCGTGATTCCGGGTTTGGCTTTGACGTGCTCACTTTTGCTGATATACCGAGCTCGAGTGCTACAGTCGCGTTCCGGACCTTTTTCCATGCTTCATCCGCCATGCCCGGCTCCTGGAAAATCAGCCATTTCCCTGCATTTTCATCCTCGATTGCCTCAGGAGCACTTCCCGGAGCGTCCTGCACAATCCAGTACATCTGCGTAGTCTTTGTCGGGATTACCCCTTCACCATTGCAGAGCATCTCAAAGATTGTGTCAATATTGGAAAATCGTTTCATTATTGCCTCTGCAAGCTGCGGATATTCATGAGCAAACTTCTCAAAAATCAGGGAAAGTTCCGGTTTGAAGTCAACACCGCCTTCCACCAGTGCATACAGGTATTTGTCCTGCGTCTGGAGCCCCCGGTTCAGGGAGTGCTCGAAGATGCCGTATGCTACATCAGCCAGCGCTTCGGGATCGACTTCAGCCATGCGTACCAGTCAGATGCCAGCAAGAAAATAGTTTCTGTATTGATCCTGCGGAAAATACCCGTGCCCAACCCCTTCTACAGGTAAGCATCTAATGAATCCATGATTAGGCTCAAAATTTGCGCCGTTTATTGCAATTGTCGAATGTTTTAAGAGCGCCCATAACGAACATGTATCAATTATGGAATGGAAACGTGACTGGGGCTTAACAGGCAGGATCGTACTGACGGGATTTCTGCTGCTGATTCTCTACCTTGTCTTCATGACCATACTCCTGGCATTCGGAGCAGGTCTCTGGTTGATAGTGTTATTAGCTGTAGGAATGGGATTAGTCCAGTACTTTTTCTCAGATAAACTGGTACTCTGGTCTACAGGGGCACGAATCCTCGATAAAGATGAATATCCTGAACTTCATCAGACTGTCGAGAAGCTCTGCAAGGAAGCAGACCTTCCCCTCCCAAAGATTGCAATCATGCAGAGCCCGGTACCCAATGCATTTGCAACGGGAAGGAGTCCAAAGCATGCCGTTGTCGCATGCACAGACTCTATCATGCGGCTCCTGAATAAGGAGGAGCTCGAGGCCGTTCTTGCCCACGAGCTTGCTCATGTGAAAAACCGGGATATCCTGACCATGACGATGGCCAGTTTTATTGCTATGATTGCTTCGATGATCATGCAGAGTTTTTTCTTTTCCGCGGTTTTAGGGGGGCGCAACCGGGAAGGTGGTGGAACAATCATCATCTGGATTGTCTCAATTGTCGTATATGCGGTCAGTACGTTACTCATCCTTGCACTTTCGAGATATCGTGAGTTTGCAGCAGATCGTGGAAGTGCCCTTATCACGAAGAAACCCAAAGCACTCATGTCCGCATTAAGCAAGATCAGCGGACGCATGGATGCAGTCCCTCCTGAAGCCAAGGCAAAGGTGGAAGCAGCGAATGCTTTCTTCATCATCCCGGCACTCTCAGGAAGGTCTTTCATGGAACTTCTTTCCACCCATCCACCGCTCGAAAAGCGGATTGCAAACCTTGAGAAAATCGAAGCTGAAATGCATGGGTACTAACTTTCCGGTTTTCACCTTTTTTAATTCAAAATAGTCATCCTGTTTTATATCGATAGCTATGCATCTCTTCAATTGTTTATCCCTGGGTCGATTTGCAGGTGTTTTTAAATTTGATTTTCATCCCAGTTGACCTTCATATCTCCTCTTGAGATAATAATGAGCCGTCATAAAAACCCTATATTTATATCCGCAGGGACTCATTGAACTACTAATAAAGGGTGCTCTGACCTTGCTGTCTGTCCTCCTGATCGATGATGAACCTGCGCTGCTCGAAGTGCTCAAACTGTTCTCTGAACGATCCCGTGAAATGAGTGTCCACACTGCAGAATCCGCAACAGAGGCACTTAAGATCCTTCCTGAAAAAACCTTTGATGCCATCATAGTCGATTATTCCATGCCGGAGATCGATGGTATTGAATTTTTAAAAATTCTCCGGTCTGAAGGCAATACAACGCCGGTAATTATCTTTACAGGAGCCGGGAATGAACGTACAGCAATCGAAGCTATGAATAATGGTGCAAATTTTTACATAAAAAAAGGCGAAGATCCACAGACGCAGTTCCGTGAACTGGTTACTTTGGTCAAAACTGCCGTGGAAAGGACGTATCTCGGAAAAAACCTGGGTACGACTAAACAGGTTATCTCAGATATGATAAATTTTTCATCCGATCCCAGCTTCGCGATAGATCGCGAAGGCAGGGTTGTTGCCTGGAATACCTCAATGGAACAGCTGACAGATACCCCGGCAAGCGCATTGATTGGAAAAAATGATTATTTCTACGCGGAGCCTTTTTTTGGAACCCGAAGAAAAATGCTGGCAAATCTCATCTTTGAACCGGATGATGAGATAAAGAGACATAAGTATATGATAGTCAGCAGGGTTGCAAAAGGCCCGATTATCGCGGTTACCAAAGGATTAAAACGGGACGGAAGTGAGTGGACACTCTGGATGAAAGCGATGCCGGTGTATGATGGACAGGGGAACTTTATCGCGGCTGTCGAAACGGTACGCGACGTCACTGCAACATTCAAGGATATCGTAATACATGATGAGACACAGGATGCAGTTGCCCATATAACGGAAGCCGCGTCCCGGCAAACGTCAAAACCCGCAGGACTGGTCAATAAGCTTCTCGGCTCTTCATCAGGCAAATCATCTTCCCTTTACAAGGAAGGAGTCAATTTGTACCTGAAGGAAAAGAAATACCCGGAGGCGATTGTTGCATTCAATAAAGCCCTGGAGATTGACGATAAACTTCCGTATGTCTGGAACGACCGTGGCCTCTGTTTCCGGGAAATGGGGGACAATAAAAGTGCCCTCAAATCATTGCTTCGGGCTGTTGAACTTGCCCCGGAGAACCCGGAACTTCTCTTCAATCTTGGTGAAACACTCGAAATGATAGGAGTGCTCTATATGAGCAACAAATATCTCGATTCCTCAATCCAGACATTCAAAATGGTGGCAAACCAGATGCCCAATAACGCGAATGTATGGAATCATATTGGCATTTGTTATAAAGAGATGGGAAAACCTGAAGAGGCCAAATTCTACTTTGATCGTGCCCGGGATATCCATATATGGAAAAAAGATACCCCGATTATTCCCAATCATGATAAATTTCTCTAAAAAAGGTATCCTGTGCCCAAAGTCCGGTATGCCCGATTCTTTAATGTAAGGTTCTTTCCCTCAGTGACCCGATATCAATGTCTGCAATCTGTTTTTTCCTGGTGATAGCTGGTCCGAACTTCAGATTTATATTCTCAGGGAATTGATACACTTTTCATGACCAGACGATGGCTGCTTCCTCTGTTTTTAATCCTCGTTATGGTAATTATCTTGCCGGTGGAATCCCACGTACCGATCAGTGCCGACAATAATAATAATTTAAATTCGGCACTTTTTATTGAAAATCCCCTCAAATCGTACGTAATATACGGGCATCTCCATGATGCCGGGGAGGGAGGGTATTACCAGCTCAACCTGAATTCCGGTGACCAGCTCAGGCTTTCTCTGATGACTCCCGGATTCGATGCGCCGGTCCCGGATATCATCGTTATGAGCCCTGGAAATTCCGGGTCCACCACTACTCTTCCTCAAACCATTGAGATCCCGCAAGGTTATGGTGCGGAGGTTATCAAGGGTCAAAAACCAGTCACTGCAGAGTATGAACCGTTCACTCCTGCTGCAATTTTTAACGTTGCATCCTACTCAAAAAACATCACCCAGCCAGGAATCTACTATGTCGCGGTTGTCAGTCCAGCTGATGAAACCCAGTACAGTATTGCTGTTGGTTACCTTGAGGAGTTCAGTGTTTCAGAATGGATCCTTGTACCCGTCAGTGTCATGAATACTCACCTTTGGGAGGGACAGTCCCTGATAGCAATCCTGGCACCATTCCTTGCTATCATGATTCTTGGTCTTATCCTCATAGCCCGAAGAGAGCAAAACAAGCCAATAAAAAAACCACTGTTATTCTGGCTTGTTACAATTGCCGGATTATGCTATTTTGGTGGCGCATCCATTGTACTTGTTCAGATGGTTCGGGTCCTTATGGTAACGGGCCTTTCTGCTGGTGTGATTGTAACACTTATCCTTGCATTCATACCAGCCATACTTGGGGTCTGGATTCTTCGCATTGCCCGTTCAACATTCCCGTTATCGAAACAGAATCGATTTTCCCTCGGTATAATCGGACTTCTTGGACTGCTCTTCTGGGCAGGGCTTATTATCGGGCCGGTAATTACCTTGGTTGCAGCTCTGGTACCGGAAAGATACTAACGCAGATACTCCAAACAACATTTTTTAAAAATACAATTCCTCTTTCTTTTTTTTAAACCGTGAAATGGGAATGATTAATACCACTGCTCACTAAAATTGTAAAGCATCATAGCATCGATGGTCTAGTGGTATGACTTAGGCCTTCCAAGCCTATAGCCCGGGTTCAATTCCCGGTCGATGCATACGGGCTCGTGGTCTAGTTGGCTATGACGTCGCCTTCACACGGCGAAGATCTCGTGTTCGAATCACGACGGGCCCATATCAGGGTACTTTGGGTACCAAGTCCTGAGATTTCTTTTTAAAATTCAGGAATTGTAATCTGAATTTTTTATACCCACATGCAGGAAAAACCATGCAAATCACCCCCTCAATCCACGCACTCAGGCACTCATTCAAAATACCAATTAATCACGGGGTGGTCATTGAGCGCTTTGTGTACTCGTATATCATCTTTGGTGAAATGATCACACTGATCGACTCAGGTGTTGCCGGTTGCGAGAAAACCCTCTTTGAGTATATCCGGTCCACCGGCGGCGACCCATCAGACATTGCACTTATGATACTGACTCACTCCCACCCTGATCATATCGGGGCAGCAGCGGCAATTCAGCAGTTGACCGGATGCAGCGTCGCGGCACACCCGGCTGAACGCTCGTGGATTGAGGATGTGGCACTCCAGAACCGCGAGCGGCCGGTACCAGGGTTCGCAACGCTTGTGGGTGGATCTGTGCATATCGATAACGAACTCGTGGAGGGGGATTCGATTGAACCCGATGACACCAGGGCCGGGGAGATGCAGGTCTTATACACCCCCGGCCATTCTGCGGGTTCAATCTCGCTCTTCCTGCACCAAGAAGGGGCCCTCTTCTCTGGTGATGCAATTCCTGTTGCAGGAGACCTGCCGGTCTATGATGATGCCATTTTATCCGTGAAATCGGTAAAAAAACTCAAAGCGTTACGGGGCATCCGGGTCCTGCTTTCATCGTGGGACGAGCCCCGGAACGGGGATGATGCTTACCGGAGGATGGACCTTGCGCTTGACTATCTCCAGCAGATCCACCAGGCCGTG
>DATMWO010000252.1:0-2547 GCA_035562475.1 Methanoregula sp. | reverse complement strand
GCATACAGCGTTCCGTGTTCGTTGTGCCGCACCCCGCAGATCCCATATTTACCTTCCTGAATTGCGCAGCGGTGGTTACAGAGCGAACATTTCACTGCGTTATTTTCGGTTTTCTCGTACCGGAGGGCTTCATGCATAAGGACTCTCAGACGAAGTATTGCAAAGCAGGTGTTATTGTTCTTTTTCCCCAGGGGGGGTTTCATCCGCTTCATCAGTCTCAAGGACAAATGATCCCCGGTATTTGCAGCTCTTGCAGAGATACACCTGGCCTATATACCCCCCGGCAACCGGAAAGATATCATGGCTTTTGCAGACAGGACAGTACAGCATATTCAACAACTCTATAAGAGCATATGGCACAAAAACTAGTGCAATGAAGACCGTTGTTATCTCTCTTGGGGGTTCAATCCTTATCCCCACACTCGAGAAAAACAAAATAAAAGAATATGTTCCGGTGCTTGAAGAGATTGCAGCGCACCACCGTCTGTTTGTTGTTGTTGGCGGTGGCGGCGAAGCGCGTCGCTACATAACGGTTTCCCGGAATCTCGGTATTGATGAGGGGACATCGGATGAGATTGGCATATTAATCACCCGCCTGAACGCAAATCTGCTCATTGCTGCGCTGGGTGACCAGGCATACCCGAAAGTGGCAGAGAGCCATGCCGAAGCAAAGAAGTTTGCCGAATCCAAAAAGATCGTTGTTATGGGCGGGATTACCCCCGGCCAGACAACCGATGCGGTTGCGGCAGTTCTTGCTGAACGCGTGGGGGCATCGGTATTCATCAACGTAACTTCTGTCGATGGTATATATTCTGCAGATCCGAAAAAGGACAAAAAAGCACGACGGTTTGATACCCTGACACCAAAGCAGCTCCTCGACATTGTCGGAAAGGCAGGACTCGGGGCTGGTTCAAATATTGTCCTTGACATCGTCGCAGCACGGGTGGTTGAACGCAGTCATATACCCCTTCTGGTGCTCGATGGTCGTGACCCTGAGAACCTTTCCCGCGCGATTCTGACCGGAGAGTATACCGGTACGGTCGTGAGCGGGAAGAAGAAAAAAATTCTGCCCCTGTAATTTTTCGTTGTGGAGGCCGGGAACCATTACGTATTTTTATGTTCCCGACACAGGTATGATGGCACGGGGTAGTAGGGTAGCCTGGTCCATCCTAGAGCGTTTGGGACGCTTTGACGGCGGTTCGAATCCGCCCTACCCCATAAGGACAGGAGAAGGTCGTTGTCCTGTCACGGTAATCTTCCGGATGTTTCTTATATGAAAAGACAGGACGCTGCCAAAATCTATTCAATTCTTTGTAAGCAGTATCCTGATGCCCGTGATTCTCCTGCCATGCTCTCGAAGGGTTCTGCTTTTGAGGTGCTTATCCTCACCATCCTTTCAGCACAGACAACCGATCGTGCGGTCCTCAAGGTACAAGAACCCCTCTTTTCAAAATACCCGACACCTTCAGCTCTTGCACAGGCTAAACCTGAAGAGGTGGAAATGATTATTCACAGCCTTGGCTATTTTCATGCAAAGGCAAAGCACATCATAGCCGCTTCACAGACCCTGTTGTCAGAATTTGGCGGGAGGGTGCCAGAGAACATGGATGATCTCCTGAAGATCCCCGGCGTAGGAAGAAAAACCGCAAACATCGTGCTCTTCCATGCACACGGCAGAAATGATGGCATCGCGGTAGATACACATGTCCGGAGGCTTGCCCGGAGGATCGGTTTTTCTGATACGGATAATGTCAGCGTAATCGAACGGGACCTGATGGCAGCATTCCCGCAGGAGCACTGGGGCGATCTCACAGATGTCCTGATAGCCCACGGCCGGACGATCTGCGATGCAAGGAAACCGAAGTGCGAAATCTGCTCCATCAGCCGGTATTGCCGGTATTTCTTGTCTTTAAAAAAAGGATAAAAAACGGCAGGATTATCTCGCCGCTTATGCTACACAGACCGTGCTTCCTGGATCTTCTGTCCTTGATTCACGAAGCAGTCGCAGTGCTTTTTCAGCAACGCATTCCCCGGCATTGTCACAGAGAATACAGAGTTCACAGTGATTATCGCAGGTGCCCCCATTTTTCATTCCATCAAATATTTCATGCAGTCTCTGCCTTTGAAATTGTATTTCCTCCATTGCATGTAATGTGTAGGTGCGTACAGTTAATTTATTGAAAATTGCACATTTCGAAGTATCTTCAATAAGAACCTCACACCTCAGATTTATTGGACAGTACTTACAGACAAGCTGCCATGACCTCACATCATTTTGTGCCTGCCGGGAACCAACATCATGAAATAAATTCTTTGCATCGAGATGATCAAATACACTAAGTCCGTCAAAAACAAAGTGATGGAACTTTTTTAATTCATCTTCTGATATCAGAAAGAACTTTTTTTTGTTATCAAAAATCGAAAATAATTGCTTTGTCATGGTGCTGCCTCCCCTGAAATACTGATACCACGGGGGTATTTTCTTTCTTTCAGACTTGTTGGGTATTAAAAATGGGATATAATAAATACATGCATTGCACTGATGCC
>DATMWO010000251.1:0-6109 GCA_035562475.1 Methanoregula sp. | reverse complement strand
CCCGTTTTATGGGGAGCGGCGGCCGATTCTCATTGACCTGGTTTTTGATGAGAGTGAAGAGATAAAAAAGAAATATTCGTTCATCCGGAAAGAGGGAAATAAATTTTTCTCAGAGATCTATATCCAGCGGGTTTTTGGGGGAAAGGGTGCTTATCTCTGGTTCATTGTCGCTCCTCTCTATGATACCAGGGGCATAGTCACAGGTGCGATTGAAACGATCCGTGATATCACCAGCCGGAAACAGGCGGAAGACGCACTCCAGAAAAGCGAAGAACAGTTCCGGACAGTTTTTGAGAAAGGGCAGCATGGCATGGTCATGGTCGATGAAAAGTTCCGGTTTCTCACCATTAATCCGAGGTTCTGCACGATGCTCGGCTACTCAAAGGAGGAATTGCTCACCATGTCCTTTACTGATATTACCCATCCGGAGTATGTTTCCTCAGATATTTTCCATTTGCACCAGCTGAGTGCCGGGGAAATACCCGAGTATACAACAGATAAACGGTATATAAGGAAGAATGGTGAAGAGTTCTGGGCTTCAGTCGTGGCATCTGCGGTCAGGGACAGGGAGGGCAGATTCCTCTATTACATCGCACTCATCACCGACATTACTGAACAAAAAATAACTGAAATGATACAGGAGCAGTATAATGCGGCTGCCACGCGTCATGCAGAAGACATCACACGGGTTAACGATAAGCTGAACCTTTTAAACAGTATAACACGGCATGATATCCTCAACCAGCTCACCGCGATCCTCGGTTACCTTGAAATGATGCAGATGAAATTTCCGGATCCCTCGTTACAGGAATATATTGACAAGGAGATCCATGCTGCACACAACATCCAGACCCAGATCATGTTCACCAAAGATTACCAGGACATCGGGGTCCAGTCCCCCGGCTGGTTTAATGTCAGAAAGATCATTGTGTCAAATGCGGCAAACCTCCCGCTTTCGAATGTCACTCTTGTCGTGCACTTTGATAATCTTGAGATATTTGCCGATCCCTTATTGGGGAAGGTTTTTTACACACTCATTGAAAACGCACTCCGGCATGGGAAAACCGTAACAAATATCGATTTTTCTTACCGCCTGCATGACGAGGATCTTGTTATGGTGTACCAGGACAACGGGGAAGGGGTTCCTGCTGAACATAAGGAAGCAATTTTGGAACGAAAATTTTTCAAGCATACCGGTTTTGGGTTGTACCTTTCACGGACAATCCTTGGTATTACGGGGATGACGATCCGGGAAAACGGAGAGCCGGGAAAAGGTGCACGGTTCGAGATTCGGGTACCCCGGGAAAAATTCCGGTTCATACAGTCTGAATAAAAATAGTGCCCCGGTATTTCGTTCATCCTCACAATGAAGTGATGATCAGAGAACGTTGTTGCAGGTACAGGCAGGCAGGTATTCGTCGGGGAATCAAACGGGGGGAATCAGGAAAAGGAGGGGGCAGTGTTAAAGATTCATTTTTGTTTTCCCGTGACTTTTGTAACAAATCGCCGGTCCTTTCACCGGCTCAAGGATGGTGATGATTTCCTCAAAATGTTCGTAACAATAGTCCAGAAATTCTTCGAGAGTAATTTCTTCAGGAACAATTTTTTTGCCATCAGGGAGTGATAATTCATCATGGAGGAGAAAATAGAGATGGGAAATCCATTCTAATCCATAATCCTCAAATTCCCGGGTCATCTGATGTTCTTTAAGTAAACGGGAATATTCACGACTTAATGTCATCGTGATGTAAAATTTTGCAGCTATTCCCCATCCGCTCTCGTATTTTTTATCGAGTTGAACAACATTTCCAAAGGATTTCAGGGCATCAAGATATTTTTCATGGTAAAATAATGTTTGTCCTTTCCGGTACCAGGCTTTAATATAATGGGTATCCAGAAACAATGCCTGGTTAAAACACTCAACAGCCTCATCAAATCTCTGAAGATTTCTTAAGGCATTTCCCTTGTTATACCAGTGAGAGGGATTCTCTGCATTGAAATTGTCTTCAATGATACGGAGATATTCGGTGTATTGTTCCTTTTCAATGCACCTCATCATTTTTTTTGACGTTTCATCTTGGGTTGATTCATCTTCTTTCATTTTTGAAATACAGGTATTACATATCGGTTTTGCTTCGGTTATTTCAAACGAACCAATAGATATACCTGGGTAACAATAGGACTTTGAGAGAATTGTTTTAAAAGATCCACATTTTTCGCATCGAGACATTATGCATCCCCCAAAAATTTCCTGCACGAATTACCTTTTGCTGTCCATTGAATCTACTGTTATTCTTATCGAAATACCTTTTCATGCTCCTCTTTGAGCACTCATGAAAAAATGATGAGTACGAGAATCGGTAACCTTCATTTACAGCCCTTACGTTGTTGCATCGGAGGAAAATATCACGGATGGGGGGACATACACTGGTTACCGGTATCACGGATACTACTGAGTTCGTTGAACGAACAACGGTAACCTGAGTTTTTCTCTGGACGGCACTTTTTTTTATGCCAGACATCCAACCATCCTGTATGACCGCTGAATCTGAAGCCGTGAAAACCGTAGCCGGGCTTATGGCGCTGTCAGCGCGGACAGCACCAAAGGCAGTCGGACTCGACTCAATAAAAATCGAAATACTTACCGGCAAAGATCAGGAAAAGCTTGCAAACCAGATGATCAAACGGGGAAACGAGTTGAAAATGGACTTTTTCCGGATCAATGGGGAACTGGTGAAAGTTAGCGATGCTACGCTCTTAATCGGAGTTGAGGGTCATATACCGCTGGGAATCAACTGCGGGGGGTGCGGGCATGCTACCTGCACAGAGATGGTAAAGGCAGTTAAGGCAGGAAAGAACAAAAAAGCGCTTTACCCGGGTCCGAACTGCGTCCTGAAGATCTCTGACCTTGGTATAGCCGTCGGATCAGCGGTCAAGACCGCCAGCATCCACAATGTGGACAACCGGATCATGTTCAGTGCCGGTGTTGTTGCCCTGCAGCAGGGTATGCTCAAAGGCTGCAGTGTCGCGTATGGCATCCCGCTCAAGGCATCCGGTAAGAACATCTTCTGGGACATGAAGTTTTCAGAGCACTGACTATCATTTTTTTTAAAGCACTCACCTGTCTGTGGCAGGATTCCTGCAGGGCACCACGACCAGGTACACCAGATTTTTTAAATTCCGATTAAAATTCATTGAAAAACCAGGGTAGAGGGTATCCGGTAATTCCACCATTGAATTTATTCTCATAAAGAGGCAATCACTGGATCATGCTGCCAACTGGTCGCACATTCATGGAACAGACACGGTATGAACACCTGACGGCATCTGACCAGGAGCAGGGACTTCCTGCTCCCCCGCTCGAAAAAGCCGCTTCACCGGACGCCTCCATAATCCCGCTTCCCCAATCCTCAGACATCAAGGTACGTGCACTGGATCTCCGTACTGCAATTGAACAGCGCCGGTCAGTCCGTCGCTATGCCCGTGATCCGCTCACGATCGAAGAACTTGCCTACCTGTGCTGGTGTACCCAGGGAATTGTTGACGTGAAGGCCCCGTTCTACACGCTTCGCACTGTCCCTTCTGCCGGGGGGCGACATGCGCTGGAGACCTGTCTGCTCATCAACCGTGTCAAAGGTATACAACCCGGGCTGTACCGTTACCTCGCTTTTTCCCATAGTCTAGCCACCATCGACACAACCAGCGGTATGGCCGATTCAATAATGTCGGCATGTCTCGGTCAGGCCTTTGTACGATCATCTGCGGTCACGTTCATCTGGTCAGCAGTAATCTACCGGATGGCATGGAGATACAGCGAACGGGCATACCGGCTCGTACATCTCGATGCCGGACACGCCTGCCAGAACCTCTACCTTGCCGCAGAGCAGATAGACTGTGGTACGTGTGCAATCGGTGCATTTGATGACCAGCAGATGGCAGATGCCCTGAAAATTGACGGAGAGGAAGAGTTTGTGCTGTACTGTGCGGCTGTTGGAAAGAAAATTGAATGAGCCATGAGGTAAAACACACCCGGCCGGATGCCAAAAAAACAGACCCGGTAAAAATGCTTACTGGAACGAGAAACAATCAGGTGGTTTTCACGTTCACCACTCCGGCTCACCAGCCCTGCGATATTTCAGGAACAGGAATTACCTGTCCATGACAATAGTGTACAAGGCTTTATGAGGGGGATTGTTCTTTTGTCCCCCACTACTATGATTGTATCCAAAAAAGGATTTTTTCGGAACACACCTGAGACACAAAAGATCCTGCCGGTCCCAAAAAAGGGTATCATACCAGGATACGCGATGCCGCCAATCCTGCTGCAAGGAGTACCACAAAAACACTCAGCGGTGCCCGTGTTGGAGAAGGTGGTGCACCACCCGGTGTTCCTGCCACCGGTGTCGCACCAAGAGTGAGGGTCCCGGAGCGGGAGCCACCGATATTGCACTCGGTATCGACCCTGATCTCCCCACTGCTCCCTTTCAGCTGGGGGAGATTGTAGCGGTAATTGAAAGCCGATGTTTCCGGCTGGCTGGTATAAGATTGGTCAATCAAAACCGTATTACCCTGGTGTACGGTCACGCGTTTCACATAATGCGTGGCGGAATTGTCCACCTGGTGCGTGATGGCAACACCCAGATCTCCGGTAGTTTCATCATACGTTACTACTACACCTGCAGGAGTATGCGCAAGCACATACCCGCTCAACGCGGTCAGTGCCAGGATGCAGAGAACCAGACGCCGCATTCCTGCCTTTCCGATGCAGGATTTCATTGTACGCTGAATGTGTTTTTCCGATATAATAACCACCTCGTCAGCCCCATCGCTTATATCATGAGCTGTATTCTGATCCTTCACGGCATTGCAGATAAGGTCTTGCACGAAAAATTACAGGGCGCGTCACCGCGTTAATTCTTATGCAGCAGATCCGATGTTTAAGGGAAGGAAAATCCAAAAGATCTGTTTACATAAGACCTGCGCTCAAATATCACCCTGTACTATCCCATGGAATATGCAGAAATCCTCAGGGACAAGCCATTCCTTGTCCGTACTCTCAAGCTTTCCCTGCCGTTAGCACTCGTTGCCATTGAGATAGCATTCCTGTATTTTTTTCTTGACTATCCCTCATTTCTTATTGTCATCGGCCTCATGATTGCCTACATCCTTCCGCCGGCAGGAAAAGAGACGGTGATTCCCGCAGGAATCCTCCTGGGTATCCCCTGGTGGCTGATGGCCCTGTCGATCATGATGATCGATATTGAAACTGCACTCTTTATGGGATGGAACTTCGATCTCGCGCTCAAAATTCCCGTGCTCGGCAGGATCATGGAATCATTCATCAGCAAAGCTGATGAATTTATCAAAGAACGGCCCTGGTTAAAAAAACTTTATTTTACCGGCATTGTCGTGTTTGTGATGGTGCCGGTCACGGGCAGCGGGGGCATCCGGGGCACCATTATCGGGAACCTGCTGGGCATGGAAAAAATACCGCTGTTCCTTGCCATCGCTACAGGTGCATTTATCGGCTGTTTCGGCATCGCCCTTGCGACGGTATTCCTGCAGGAGCTGTTCCTGCAAAGCATCCTGTTGGGTATCGCAGCAGTAATGGTGATCATCATCATAACTCTTATCGGATGGTTTTACTGGAAGGGGTATCGAAAACGTCTTGACCTCTAAAAAGGTTATGTCGGGATCCAATGTCTGGATTATATCGGTTTGATAATGCCAGGTTGATGATCAAAACAGATTTTTAAAATTTTAGGGGTACTTCAGGTCATCAACTGTTGCATCTTCCCTCAAAACAGCATCAGGCAGGCACAGTTTATTTTCTTTTAATCGCTTTTGTTTATCCAGAAATCAATTAGATGCAATTATTTGCGGACACGTGTTTTTCAATCGGGAATCGTGATGTTTTGAAGGGGAACTACTCAGCAGGATTCCCCATGATTTCGCCCGGAACAAGGCTTGTAACCGATCCCGGCAGGGATGAGGAGAGAAATGGGGATTCCTGGAGGCGACCCGTATACCGTGTGCTGTTTTTAACCGGATTGTGCAATAGTGTTCCTGTTCTCCGGTGAAAAGGAGCCTACAGGAAAGAGAATAATTC
>DATMWO010000250.1:0-7491 GCA_035562475.1 Methanoregula sp. | reverse complement strand
GCGTTGTTTCCATCTCATCAACCGCTATCGCTATGCCCCGGTATCCTGCTCCGTGAATGATGGCAACAAGTCCGCGGAGAAAAATAAAGGCGATGGTATCATCGATATCTCCCCGGATCCCTGCCTTCTGTTTGAAGTCCCTTCCGATATTGGGTTCGGCAGCGATCCATCCAAGTGCTGACTGGGCAAGCTGGAATTCACCGGCATTGTTTGCCCGGTAATAGGTGCGTAATGCTGCAGCAAGTGCGGTGTTCATCTCGCTGATTCCCGAAAGTGCTGCTTCGATCTCCCGTTCGGTTCCGGCTTCAAGAGCAGTGTCATCAGCTTCGCCCCCACCCACGGAAATCAGGCGCTCTTCAATAGAATAGAGCCAGTTGTCGATGATAGTTTTGAGGGCATGCTCTTCATCTGTCATCCTGAGGTTTGCACAGATTTGCTGGTAGATTCCTTTGAGTTTATAGAGTGGTGTGGAGGAAGATATGACAACGTGGGACGTGACAAAACCCTTGGATCGTGCGATCTCAAGCGCACGGGCAACGAGAAAGGTCTTACCGCTGCCGTATTCGCCCCGGATGAATTTTGTGTCGCCTCCCCCCTGTGATACATAATCCAGCTGTTTCCCGATTACACCTTCCTCAACATCGAGCCCGACAGCGATCCGCTCAAGGCCGCCTGCGGGAACCGTTCCCCGTCTCAGCGCGTTGATGATGTTAATACTTTCAAGCCGGCGCCGGCCCATCTGTTCAGGTTCCGGTATATTCATAGACCTCTCCATCCTCTCCAACCCCTTTCTTTTCGATAATCGATATTCCCTGTAATGTCGCTTTCTGGATGAGCTGGTTCACTATCCCAACCACTCTGCGGGTGCCCAGCAGTTTACGCAGATCCATCTCGCTTGCTTTCCGGTGAGACCGGAGGAATTCAACAATCTTTTTCTCCTGTTCTGAAAGCCCGAGTTGATCCGTGATGACCTTGACCGGGGGAACCGGAACCGTACGTTTTTTTGTCTCCGGTGCATTCATGATAGGCCGATCAGCAATCGATCGTTCTTTACATACCCTTATCAGCTGGAGGTAATCTTCAAGCCGGATCGCACGGGAATGCGCAGGCATCACATCCACCCCGCAGAGGCAGTAATACTTGCATTCCGCATAATCCATCTCTTCCTGTGCATTGGTAGCGGTGATGAAATACGCGATGGCAAGCAGTTCCCGGCCCTCCGAGTTTAATGTCTGGCGTCGCTCTTCGAGTTTTTTTATCAGCTGCTCCATGAGGCGCTTTAAGCGGTACATCCCCCGCTGCTTATCCAGGATCACTGCTGCCACACGACCGATATCAGCATTTTTTTTGACGTTTGACAGGATATAGAGCATTACTTTTTCACATTCCCGCTCTTCTCCCTGAACTGAGAGAAATTGTGCATAATCAAGACCCCCGCTTAAAAAGTCCGCCCGGTACGCCCGGTAATACCATGACCGGGCTTCTGTCGTATTTCCGGCTTCCTCATAGAAACGAGCCGTTTCAAGGAGACTTGCGACATTCACATCTTTTGAAACGTTCGTTAAGAATCGCCGGCTTGCTTCATCCCTGGGGACATGGGCCGTGAGATACTTGCGGTACTTGCTGATGATAAGGACCAGTACATCCAGATCATTTTTTGTTACCAGTTCATCACGGATAAGGTTTTCATAGGCTGCAAGCGCTTTTTTTTCCTCGCCCAGGCTGGTGAGAAGCTCGCACTCGGCAAGCCGGTATACCGGATCATCTGCATGTTCAAGGAGCTTTTTTGTAGCAGCAAGTGCTGGTGCATAATCCCCGTTTGCTTGTAAGAGCAGGATGTAATCAAACAGGATTTCCGCATCCGGATTTTCCTTTATGTGGGATGTATAGGCGTCCAGTGATGCCTGCACATCGTAACGGGAAAGGGTGTCAAGGTATTTTCTCTGAATGGCGGGATCCTTTGTATCACGGTATATCCTTAACGCAGATTCAGCAGCAGCCTGGAACTTCCGTGTTTTTATCAGTGCATCAATGTATTCATGGGTCTTTGCTGCATCTCCCCCAAGCACGCTATACGTCACGAGCGCTTCTTCCGGCTCGCCAATCTCAATCAGTGCCCGCATCAGGTTTTGTACATCACCCGGTTTTTTCCCGAGCTGCACAAGTCGCCGGAGTACCGGGAGAGCCCCCCGGTAATCCTTATGCGAGATGAGATACCCTGCATAGCTTCGTAAGGCATCCTGATTGGTGGGATCGAGATGAACAGCAGTTGCAAATTCTGCAATTGCACCCTCATCTTTTCGTGCTTCAAGCACTTTTCCCAGGTAACTATGCACATAGGATGAATCCGGCATTTTCCGGGTAAGATCCCGGAAAAATACTTCGGCATCTTCAAGTTTACCCGTATAGAAGAGGTTTGTGGCAGCCAGTACTTCAACAGCCGAATCCTTGCCTCCCTCAAGCAGGATGGTACAGATCTGCAGGGACTGTAAGTAACGCCCGTCCTCAAAGAGCCTGAACGCCTCTTTCTTCTGCTCTTCACGCGATGCCGGAATCATGGTAGTCCAACCCCGAACCTCACCTTGAAAAGACCTGCGAGCATCTGTATCATATCTCTTTTCCGGACCCGTGAGTCTCCTTTATTCTGCCATTCGATAGGAACTTCAGTAATCCTGAATCCTGCTCTCTGTAGTCTCCAGAGCAGCTCGACATCGAATTCAAAACCCCGTGAAATCATCAGGGGTACAACGGTATCAATCGCTGATTTTTTAAAAACTTTCGCCCCGCACTGTGTGTCGTTATAGCTCAACCCGAACAGGACCCGGATGAGCAGGTTGAATGCCCGGCTCTCCATCTGCCGCATCATACCCTGGCGCACTTTGAGCGTTGAGCCTGCTATCCAGCGTGAACCAATCGCACCATCCACAGTGGAAAGCGAGAGAAAAAGTCGTTTCATCTCATCAATACTGGTAGAGCCATCGGCATCGAAGTACCCGACGAGGGGTGAACGGGCTGCCCGGATTCCTGCAATCACTCCTCCCCCTTTTCCCAGCCGTTGGTCAAACCGAAGGCACCGGATAGTCAGATCCTGTCTTCGCTCCGCAATCTGATCGACAATGTCTGCTGTGCTGTCCCCTCCATCGCACACAACGATGAGTTCACCGTCAAAGCTGCCTATGGCAGCAAAGAGCGGTGTAATCCTGTGTTCCTCATTATATGCGGGAATAATAAGGCTGTATTGTGCCTCGGGTGCAATGGTCATGATGAATACTATCTGGTATGGATCGCCGGATGACGCTTAAAATTCCCTGTCCTGGAAGCTGGTGGCAGCCTCACTGGTGTACACACTCTCGTGTACACAATCCGGCAGGTTCATTGCAGTACGTTTCGCAGAGTCTCCCAATAACATTACTGGTGTTGTGTGAGATGCCGGGAGAGCATCGTACCGGGCCGGTATTTTTCCGCCATACAAAGCGCGGTTTCACGGAGTGCCTGGTGCTCCTGCAGGCAGCTTTTTGGCGGCGGGGATTTCCTGAGGATTGCTGAACTATTCTCGGTCACCTGGATAAGTTCTGTTGCTATGAGGGCGTTCAGCCAGATCAAATCGGCGAGCATCTCCTTAATTTCCTGGTCTTGCATACGGATACGTCATAGTGCGGACAATATAAACCGATTGTTCGGGCGGGTAAAGGACAATCTTAATCCCTTTTTTTAGCATACCATCAGGATGAGGATAATGTCGTATCTGGAAAACATCAAGAAAGACGGGAAATACGCCAATCCTTTTTTTTGCCTTATGGGGATTGATGTGGTCAGCGTTGAGCCGGGGAAAGCGGTGCTGAACATGCAGGTCCGGCCGGATATGCACAACGGTGTCGGGTGGTTACAGGGGGGGATGCTCGCTGCTGTTGCCGATGAAGCGATGGCGCTTGCTCTTTACCCGTTGCTTTCCAGAACCGAAGGAATTGCAACCATCTCTGAATCCACCAGTTTCATCCGGGGAATACAGGAAGGTTTCATTATTGCAGAGGGCCGCGTAATCAGGAAGGGGAGGCGGGTGGCATTCGCTGAAGGCGAGGTATTTGTTGATAACGATGAAAAGACGCTGCTTTCCCGGACTTCGGCAGCATTTGCCGTGACAACAAGTAAAAATTAACACAAACGCACCGTGGAAACAGATGGTAATCGACTCTGGTTCTCACCGTAACTTTATTCTTTATACGATTGACCTCCGCCTCAGAGCCACTTCGGGGCACGGCGGGAAGAGTGTGTTTTAATTTTTGATTTTTTTGGTTACCAATCTGCCGCGGAAGACGCCCCATCGGGGGCGGCGTCAATCAGCATCTCTGACGGGGAGTGAGGTAAGCTAAAAAAGATTGATAGTGTTTATCGCTTTTTCGTAAGAATGGACAGTAATCCCAACGCAGAGAGAGCTGCCACAACCGGTATGAGAGAGAGTGGCGTCTGGGCCTTTGTCGGCAGTGTGGCAGGATTTTCTGTCGGAGGGACCTGGGTCGTTTGAGTCATTGTCGGCAACGCTGTGGGAACCGTTGTCCGGGTGCTGGTGAAAGCGGGCAGCGTCGCCGTTGCCAGTGCACGCTGAGCCTTTTCGATTCCGGCAGCAGTGTAACTGTTCCCGGGATCTATCTCCTTTGCCCGAATATAGGAATCTACGGCGTCCTGGTATCTTCCCATCTGGAAATAGGTATCACCCTTGTTGTTCAGGGCGGGAACCGACTGGTTGTTTATCTGCAGTACCTTATCATAGGCATTGATCGCATCCTGGTACTTACCGAGTCTGAAGAGGGCAAAACCTTTGTTGTACCAGAGTTTTTCATCATTTTCATAGAGTGCCAGGCCCTGATCAATCGTCTGGACTGCTGCGGTGAAATTATTCAGCTGAATCAATGCATACGCTTTATTCTGGTACGTATACAACAGAGCATCTGACCACCAGATCATGGTGGTATTTGATGCAAGTGCCTGATCGAAAGCTGCTATTGCTCTCGCATATTCTTTTTCTTCAAGAAGAAGTACACCGCTATTGTAAAAAGCCGTGGCTGCATCCGCTGTTTCGTTTTCTGCAGCCATAACTGGCAGGACGAAACCGAGTATCAATAAAAGAACCCCCAGAATATGGGTACTTTGCCTGATTTTCATACCTACTATGTACAGTTTTGTGACAAATTAAAGTTCCTTGAACGGGCAGAGAACGCTGCCCGTATTGTGCAGTGAACCGAACCTCCCGGGAAAAAAACCAGACCGAATCCGGGTGAAAATTCTCCTCTCCTCACGATAAGATAACACTAATAGGTATTGTGAGCAAAATGTAAAGCAATCGGGGAGATCTGTGTGAAGTACATTATTGTTACCGGTGGTGTGATGAGCGGACTGGGGAAAGGGATCACCGCAGCTTCTGTCGGGCGCATCCTGAAAAACCGTGGCTACCGGGTCACCGCAGTCAAGATCGACCCCTACCTGAATATCGATGCAGGAACGATGAACCCGGCACAGCACGGTGAAGTGTTTGTGCTCAGGGACGGGAGCGAGGTTGACCTCGACCTTGGTAACTACGAGCGGTTCCTTGATATCGAGCTTACCGCTGCTCATAATATCACCACCGGTAAAGTGTACCGCACGGTTATCGAAAAGGAGCGCCGGGGCGATTTCCTCGGGGAGACTGTGCAGATCATCCCCCATATTACGGACCAGATTAAGACCTGCATACGTCAGGCAGCAGAAGAAGAATTTCCTGATGGAACGAAGGCTGACATCTGCCTTGTTGAAGTTGGTGGTACTGTTGGCGACATCGAGAGCATGCCGTTCCTTGAAGCTATCCGTCAGATGAGAGGGGATCTGCCGCCGCAGGATTACATCCTCCTGCATGTTACGCTCATCCCTGAAGATACCATGGGGGACCTCAAAACAAAACCCACGCAGCATTCGGTAAAAGCGTTGCGGGAGCTTGGACTCCATGCAGAGATCATTGTCGGCAGGAGTGAGCATCCGATCAGTGCCCATACAAAACGCAAGATCTCCGCATTCTGCGATCTCCCCCAGCATGCAGTCATTTCTGCAGCTACCGTACCGGACATCTATGAGGTCCCCATGGAGATGGAGAAAGAAGGAATTGCTGAAGTTCTTTCAGCTCATCTCGGTCTGGAGAATCGTGATGTCGATACCAGCTGGTACCGGCTCGTGACAAAAGAGTACACCAGCCGGGTATCTGTTGCAATAGTGAGTAAATACGGTATTGAAGATGTGTATATCAGCATCAAGGAAGCGCTCAAGCATGCAGGAAGGGCGCTTTCAACGGAAGTGAAGATCGGGTGGCTGGACGCTGAACGCTACGAGCGCTGCCAGCTCAAGGATTATGACGGGATATTAATACCCGGTGGATTTGGCAAGCGTGGTATCGAGGGAAAAGTGGAAGCAATCAGGTTTGCCCGCGAAAACAGCATTCCCTTCCTCGGGCTCTGCCTGGGATTCCAGTTGGCAGTGGTCGAATATGCCCGCAATAAACTCGATATTGCTGATGCCACGAGCGAAGAGTTTGGCGAGGGATCCCATGTAATTGCCCTCCTTCCCGAACAGGAAGGGCTCAATGAACTGGGGGGTACGATGAGGCTGGGTGATTATGTCGCCACTCTCAAGGAAGGAACCCGTGCAATGAACCTGTATGGCCAGGCAGAGATCACCGAACGGCACCGGCACCGGTATGAAGTAAACCCACGGTACATCGGGAAGCTGGAAAAGGCGGGATTAATCTTCTCGGCTGTCAATAAAAACCGCATGGAATGCCTGGAACTGGCCGATCACCCCTTCTTCTTTGCCTCCCAGTTCCACCCGGAGTTCAAGTCCCGTCCGACCCGCCCATCTCCCCCGTATCTGGGCTTTGTGGAAGCATGCCGGGCGAACAAACGGACAAAATAAGGGAACGAGATCATGGTCAATACAGAGAAATTTATCAGCCAGTCCATAACAGAAATTCGGACAGCTGCCGGCACAGAAAAAGTGGTTATGGCTCTTTCCGGGGGTGTCGACAGCTCCGTCTGTGCCGCACTTGCAGCCCGTGCGATCGGGGATAATCTCATTCCGATCTATATCGATACCGGCCTCATGCGCAAAGGTGAGACTGAACGGATCAGGACAACGTTTGCATCCATCCATCTCAAGATTGTTGATGCCGGTGATGAGTTCCTGGAGGCACTCAAAGGTATCACCGATCCTGAAGCCAAACGCAAGGCAATCGGTGAACGGTTCATCCGTGTCTTTGAGCGGGAGGCCCGGAAACAGGGAGCGAAATGCCTGCTTCAGGGCACCATTTACCCGGACCGGATCGAGAGCGAAGGGGGAATCAAGAGCCACCATAATGTCGGGGGCATGCCGCTGCATATGGAATTCACCAGAGTGATTGAGCCGATACGCGATCTCTACAAGGACGAGGTGAGGGAAGTGGCAGGGGCACTGGGCCTTCCAAAAGAGATCCAG
>DATMWO010000249.1:0-9591 GCA_035562475.1 Methanoregula sp. | reverse complement strand
TCAATGACGAAAAACCACCTCCATGACCTTGCAGGTATGGTTGAAAGTGCAGTACAGACCGTTCGTCCTGCCGGATGTGATGCTCCCGAACCCCGCGATGTTCGCACCCTGGTGATGGAGATAATCCAGGCAGGAAGCGGGCCGCGGGGGATTGCTGTGGATGATATTATAAAGCAGGCTGCGATCCGTGGTATAGCTCAGGAGGTTATCTTGTTGGCGATTGAATCGCTTATCCTTGATGACGAATGTTACCAGCCTCAGAAGGGATTTGTCAAAATGTTATGAACCTGGAATTTTTTGGTGATGGCCCGGCACTGGTAATCGACGGTGAACAGCGACTATTGATTGTTGCGGATCTCCATTTCGGTATAGAGGCGGATCTCGCCGCCCATGGCCTGCATTTCAGGAGCAGAAGTGCTGATCGGCTTGAACATTTGTTGAAAACTATCGATGCAGCAGATCCGGATATGCTCATACTTCTGGGGGATATCAAACACAGCATCCCTTCCCTTACCCGTCAGGAGTATTATGAGATGCCGGGAATTCTTGATGCAATTCGCAGTCGTATCTCCCTGAAGGTATTTCCCGGTAACCACGACATTGGTATCGAACGATATCTTCTCGATACCGAGCTCCAGCCAAGAAATGGAACAATCATTGATGGAGTCGGATACCTCCATGGGCATATGTACCCCTCCCCGGAGCTAGCAGGACATCTGATGGTTATCGGGCACCATCATCCCCTGTTCCTGCTGAAAGATGAAGTGGGGTGCGCCCTTCAGACCCCGGCATACCTGCGGGTCGGACTTGACCTGGAAAGGCTGGGGATGGACACAACTCTGGAAAATTCCCCCCCCACCCGCATATTGTTCATGCCATCTTTTAACGAGATTGCAGGGTATGATATCCTTCAGATTATCAAAAACCCGTTCTCGCCCCTGTCGCGATGCATGAAAAAAGAGGAAGCAGAGATTATCCTTGCCGATGGGACGTATATCGGCCCTGTCAGTTCGCTGCAATCAGATGAAAGCGATTGAAGTGCTGGATCCAAAGGTCCAGGCATGTATAAAAAAGCGCGGGTTTTCCGTGCTTTCTGATGCCCAGAAACAGGCAATACCGCTGATCCTTAAAGGCAATCACGTTGTCCTGATTGCACCAACCGGTACTGGCAAGACTGAGAGTGCGATGTTTCCGGTCTTTAATGCCCTCCTGTCTATGCCTGCAGGTGGTGGTATTAAAGCGCTCTACATTACACCTTTGCGTTCACTCAATCGCGATATCCTTGCGCGCATGCAATGGTGGTGCAGTGAGCTCGGGCTGTCCGTCGGTGTGCGTCATGGGGACACTGCCCTGGGAGAACGACGTAAACAGGCACTGTCCCCGCCCGATCTCCTGATTACCACCCCGGAGACGTTCCAGGCACTTTTTATGGGAAAACGGCTCCGAAAGCATCTTGCGCAGGTAAGGTTCGTGATAATCGATGAGATACATGAACTTGCAGGAAGCAAACGCGGTGCCCAGCTTGCTGTTGCGCTTGAACGGCTCCATGTATATGCAGGGGAATTCCAGCGCATTGGTTTGTCAGCAACCGTGGGAAATCCTGAGGATATTGCGCGTTTTCTCTGCGGTAAACGTGTGTTTTCAGTAGTTTCGGTTCCCGTCGCAAAACAGCTGGACATTACCGTAAGGTTTGTTGGCGATAATTTCCAGCGGCAGACTGAGGCTCTTTTTACAGCCCTGAAAAGGGAAGGATCAACCCTTGTCTTTGTGAACACAAGGGTGACTGCCGAAGCCCTGGGGCATGCCCTGTATGAACACGGGAATGTTGAGGTGCACCATGGATCACTTTCAAAAGAGGTAAGAATCGATGCCGAGGAACGGTTTAAACGCGGTGAGATCCGGACACTCATCTGCACTTCATCGATGGAGCTGGGAATCGATATAGGTCGGGTTGACCATGTGATCCAGTTTGGATCCCCCCGGGAAGTTGCCCGGCTCGTGCAACGGATAGGTCGTGCCGGTCACCGGTTGAACACGATTTCGCGGGGAACAATTTTTGCAACCGGCTTTGACGATCTGCTTGAGTCCCTGGTCATCGCAAAGAAAGCCAAAGCAAACGAGATCGAACGGGTTGTGCCCCACAGGAATGCCGCGGATGTTCTTGCAAACCAGGTTGCTGCCATTGCCGTGGAATATGGTGAGATAGAACAGGCAAAAATCCGTGAGATCCTGGAACGCACAGCTATTTTTACCGATTGCGGAACGCTCCTTGATGACGTGTGCCGGCAAATGGAGGAGCACCGGTTAATCCGGATCGATACGGGCCGGATTGTCACAACGTCACGCGCCCGGCGCTACCTTGCCGGCAACCTCTCAATGATACATGATGAACGAAAGGTGCCGATCTTTGATATGGTCTCCCGAAGAACGGTGGGTTCACTCGATGAATCTTTTGTGGTCGGATGGGTACACACCGGAGTGGTTTTCATCACCAAAGGGCAGCTCTGGCGTGTCATTGAGATCGCTGATGGAAAACTGACGGTGGAACCTGCAAAAAAAGCACCGGGTGAGCTCCCCTCCTGGGAAGGTGAGCAGATTCCGGTACCCTACTCGGTTGCCCGCGAGGTCGGAAGTGTACGGAGAAGGCGGGACATTTCAGACTATACCTCAGAGCCGGATTGCATCACCTATGCAGAAAAGTTCCTGTATGAAATGGATAAAAACCGGTCCCTGATACCCACTGATATCCTCATCACGCTGGAAAATACCGAAGACGGGGTAGTATGTAACGTCTGTGCCGGTCACAAGACAAATGAAGCCCTGGGACGTGTTCTTTCGATTCTCATATCTGCACGGTACGGAACGACTGTCGGTCTTGAACTTGACGCATATCGCATGCTTCTGCGACTCCCCTCTTCTGTCAGGGCTGCAGATGTTCGGGATTTGCTGCTCTCCCTTGACGCTTCACATATGCCGGGAATTCTCCGGCTTGCCCTGAAACGCACGGCACTTTTCAAGTGGAAACTGGTTCAGATTGCAAAGAAATTTGGTGCTATCGATCCGGATGCCGATTATGAAAAGATCAGTATCCAGCGTCTTTTAGAATACTTTGATGGCACGGTTGTCCAACAGGAAGCATACCGGGAACTCCTCTCAGAATATATGGATATCGATACCGCTGCTGCAATTATCCGACAGGTTAAACAGGGAGAAATTTGTGTTGCACTGGGCCCCCATTCACTGATCGGTGCCGGGGGACTCCTTTCATCCCGTGATCAAATACCTCCCCCCACGGCTGATCAGGCTGTGCTCGCTACCCTGAAACGCAGGCTTGACCAGGACGATGTGCTCCTTGTATGCATGAACTGCAGGGACTGGAAGAGCCGGACCGTTGTCTCCCGTGTTCCCGATCAACCGCAATGTCCGAAATGCGGGGCACGTCTCATTGCAGCACTCAAACCCTATGAAGATGAATTGTACACAGGTATCCGGAAATCCCGGAAGACTCAGGCTGAACGTGCGATAGAGCAGCGTCTCTTAAAAAACGCCAATATTGTACTGTCCAGTGGAAAGAAAGCAGTGATCGCCCTTTCAGCTCGGGGTGTCGGGCCGGAGAACGCGTCCCGCATTCTTGCAACCCTGACTGAAGGTGACGCCTTTTACCGGGAGATAATGAAAGCGGAACGAAATTTTATCCAGACACACCGGTACTGGTCATAACTGAATAAAAAGGGCATTTTTTTAAAAAATTACATAATACTTTCGAGTTTCTGTTCGAGGAAATCCAGACCCTTCTTGATATCCTCGAGGTTCTTGCCTCCCGTAAGGATGATCTTTCCTGAAGAGAAGAGAAGTGCAACGATCTTGGGATCCTTAATCCGGTACACAAGCCCGGGGAACTGTTCGGGCTCATATTCGATGTTTTCCAGATTGAGGGTAATGACCACTTTGTTGAGATTGATGTATTTCCCGATATCATACGAACAGACAATATTCGTTATTGCCACTTTTGGTTCTTTGTACGTATCAACACCTGCCTCCTTAAGAGACTTCATGATTATTCTGAGCCCTTCAGTAAGCGCTTTTTTGTCCCGGATACCGGTCAGCACGACCTTACCGGATGAAAAAATCAGTGACGCAATCTTCGGGTTCTCGATCCGGTAGACTGCGCCGGGAAATCGCTTCGTATTGAGTTCGCAGCTTTTAATCTTACTGGAAACATCAACAAGATCAATGGAATCGGCAATAACACCCGATGCTACGATATTCTCAATTTTTAATGATTCGTACTTTTTATCTGCCATCCACTATACTATGCTTTTCTCTGAATCATAATACTAATGGACAATCTTTATGTCCCCTCGGTAGAGATCACATCATCAGGATCTCATTTAAGTGGTACGAAAAAAGAGACTTTCCCTCATCCATGACGTATTCCGACCAGTCCGGATACATAAAATTCGCGATATTGCTGAAGCCTGGCAAACAGCCCCCCGGGGCATTCCTCAAAGGACTCTTTCCCTGGTGTACCTGAATACATCCGCCTGAGGATTAAAAAGATCTGCACCAGAATTTTTTACAAAAGAATTGCATAGCCGATCAGTACCTCAATTCCTGAATGGACCCTTGACTGAGATAGTAAGTTCCTGGGGATTTTCTGAATGGTGGTGCATAGAATAATCGAAACGCTCATAAAGTGCACCATCAAACCGATCTAGAATGGTGCGGTATTCTGTCACAATGGACGATACGCTTACAGACACTATCGATAAATCGTGTGAAAAGCGAAAAATCTCGCGGTCTGACTGGATTAGTGAGGCATGCCACAAGAACCTTGCGGGAAGTTCAGGAACAGGTACGGCTGGTGCACCTGCATTGCCATCTGCCGGCCCGGTGTTTGGTCATAATGATCATAACATGGTCAGTTACGACGAAACGTACAATAACTTCCGGATAGATGTGCCCGAGTACTTTAATTTCGGTTTTGATGTGATCGATGCGTGGGCGAATAAGGATCGGAACAAACTCGCGATGATCTGGGTGAACCAGGATGGTGTAGAGGAGAAATTTACTTTCTGGGATTTGATGCGTCTTTCCAACCAGATAGTGAACATCATGATCAAGTATGGCGTCAATAAAGGCGACCGGGTCCTGATTATGCTGCCCCGTGTCCCTGAATGGTGGACATTTACTCTTGCATTGATCAAACGCGGTGCAGTTTATTGTCCCGCGCCAACCATGTTAACCCCCCATGATCTGAAATACCGGATAAATATTGCTGATATCAAAATGGTCATAACAAGCCAGGAGCACGCTGAAAAAATCGATCAGATTGCAAAGGAGTGTCCATCACTGTCCTGCAAGATAGTAATCGATGGTAAACGGCCAGGCTGGATCAGCTACCCTGTCGAACTCGATTTTCCAGCTCCGGTGTCAACGAAAATAGTCTCACTTCCTGGTATGAAAAAAACCAGGAGTACTGATCCACTCGTGATTTTTTTCACGTCGGGAACTACAGGTGAACCTAAGATGGCGGTGCACGACCAGAGTTATGCACTCGGGCATATTGTTACCGCACGGTTCTGGCATGATATTCGCACCAACGATCTTCACTTCACACTCTCTGATACAGGTTGGGCAAAAAGTGCCTGGGGGAAGTTTTACGGGCAATGGATCGAAGGTGCGGCGATTTTTGTGTACGATATCCGTAATAAATTCAATCCGACCGAGATTCTTCCCCTCATCGAGAAATATGGCATAACAACATTCTGCTGTCCCCCCACAATTTATCGCATGCTCATTCTTGCTGACCTGGACAAGTTCGATTTTACCGAACTCCGGCATTGTGTGAGTGCCGGTGAGCCGCTCAATCCTGAGGTAATAAAGGCATGGAAGGATGCAACCGGGCTCACAATCTACGAAGGATACGGGCAGACAGAGACCGTGCTTTGCATAGGTACGTTTCCCGGTATGACTCCGAAATTCGGGTCTATGGGGAAACCATCGCCCGGCTGGCACATTGAGCTGCATGATGACCACGGTAAACAGGTTGGTCTGCATGAGGAAGGTAAAATTGCCATCAGGCTCGATCCACACCCGGTAGGCTTATTCAGGGAGTACCTGTATAACGATGATGAGAACAAGAAATCGTTTGTTCACGGTTTCTATTATACCGGAGACAAAGCGTATAAGGACGAGGATGGTTATTACTGGTTCATCGGCAGGGACGATGATGTAATTAAAGCTTCAGGTTACCGCATCGGACCTTTTGAAGTGGAGAGTGCATTGATCGAGCACCCGGCAGTTCAGGAGGCAGCAGTTGTTGGATCTCCTGATGATATACGGGGGCTTATCGTCAAGGCATTCGTGATTCTCAAACCTGGAAATAAACCCTCCGAGGCGCTTATTCGTGAGATCCAGAACCATGTGAAAAAGGTTACTGCACCATACAAATACCCGCGTGCGATCGAGTTTGTGGACTCACTCCCAAAAACCATATCAGGAAAGATTAAGCGCAATGAGCTTCGTGACCGGGAGATAAAGAAATCCTCAAATGGGAACAGCGCCGGAAAGGAGGAGTGATCCCCTATCTTTATTTAATTTCATATGTAATGTATACAAGCGCGAGGGTAGCCAAGCCAGGTCAACGGCGTCAGGTTCAGGGCCTGATCTCGCAGGAGTTCTTGGGTTCGAATCCCATCCCTCGCATTATTTTGCTGGCTGTTTTTTAATGGAAGGAAAATTGCTCCGGGTTTATTATCTCTGGTGCATTCAGGAAAATTTTAAAAATTTTGGCTCTGTAGAATTCCTTTTCGTTGATATGAAATTCAAGATGCTGGTATGATTACGGAAGGGACCGTGCCTGTCCCCCCATACCGCCCTGCGCTGAGCGATGATGACGGAGCACCTGTTCGGGGTTTATCGCATCGGGGGAGCCACAGAGGCGGGGGTGAAACCCCCTTGAGCGTATGCTTTTGATTGAGCATTTCTACAGAGTCAAAATATTGTGTATTTGTTTTAAGGAAATCTCTAAATCTTGTTTTTCTTACCGGGAAAAATTATTCATCGAAAATGTAACGATACTTGTCTTTGGGATAAAACGAATACCAAAAACCCGGCTGCATTTTCAGAAACCTCCTCCGGTTTCTTCTGCGGTATGGTGCTTGAGTGCATACGCAAGCCTCAACGCGCTTGTGATCAGGTTGCTGAGGTCCTCTTTTGTGTACCGGTTACTCTCGATCTGACCCCAGTCTTTGGTAGTATCCTCATCATTCTCGCCGACCCAGGACGCGATGGCAACCTCCGGGGTGTGAAACCCGAGCCACGAAAAAAAATTCATGAGATTACCTGCCACATGCTGCACACCATCGACATGGCCCACAATGATCATGGCGGCGACTTTGTTATTGATCATCCGGTTCCCGAACCATGAGTACTGGTTCTCAATGGCATTCATCCGCTCCACAAATTTCTGGACTATCGCGGAGTGGTTATTCCAGCGGATTGGGGTTGCGAGGATCAGGATGTCGCACGCGAGCACTGCGTCATACACCAGTTGCATCTGGTCATCTTCGTACTTCAGCGAGCTTTGGCATGGATACGTACAGTAAGCAGGATTTTCAGAATAGTTGCCCTCGCAATCGTGGATGTTGAGATCTTTCAACCTGAGAAACGTGGTCTTGCACCCATATTCTTTATACACTTCAAGCGCCCGGAGGAGGAGACGCTCGGATTTACTCATCCCGGATTGCTGCCGGCTCGAACCCGAGAGCCCGAGCACGCGAATTCCCTTTCGTTTTTCAGGGTCGAGCGGTGGAATGACCGTGACACCAAATTTTCGTCCAACCAGTGGTGCAGGCATGATTTAATTATCAAGGAGCCCGCGATAATCTACTTATTGATCTAACTCTCCGGAACAGCGCATCCAGTATCCTGATGGCGTGAGTGCCGGAGGATGGAGCCAAAAATATGCAAAACGACATCAACAACAATGAGCAGAACCGGGCCAGGTGTATCTGTGAACCGTGCCCGACATATAATGAGTGCATGCGGGCTGGAGATGAACTCTTATTCTGTGTAACGGGAAAAAGCCCGACCTGCACCTTTGATAAAAAGGGGTGCGTCTGCCCGGCATGTCCGCTCAAACCAGTCCTGGGACTCAAAAAAGCATACTATTGCATCAGGGGTTCAGAGCAGGAACAGAAATAATCTGTTCTTACTGCCGGAGTTGATCGGTGCAGCACACTGCAGGAAACAAAATGGACATGTTTTTGTAGTAACCGGAATGATCATAACAAATGAGCAGTTCCCGGGGTTTGATCATCGCAATTCTTGTCTGTTCACTCGTTCTTGCAACAGGATGTAGCGGGCCTGCCGGAACAGCGGCACCCTCCCCATCACCTCCTGAACTCATAACCCTTGAATCGCTGGTCCTGACCCCTTCAGATATTCCACAAAATTTTACCCTTCGCGAGAGCAGGGTGAAAAACTCCACTGAAGTAAGTAAGCTCGCACGGGATCTCGGCTGGCAGCAGGGATATGTCGTGCGTTTTACCCGTCCCCCTGAGGGAATTTCCGGCCAGATTGAGATTCTTCAGACTGTCACCCGGTATCCTGCAAAAAATATTCCCGCAATAGCTGCACGTGCAGAAAAACAGGAACGATCCGATACTGCTCTGATATTTACTAACCTTTCCTCCCCGGCACTCGGCAGTTACAGCCAGGCTTTCTCAGGAACGGTACAAACCCTCATAATTCCGGAACCCGTCACCGGGAATCTGTCAGGTCCTGGTTCGGTTGAGGGAACAGTGAAGCAGGATTTTGTCGAGATTATCTTTTCAAAAGGTGACATCCTTGAAGTGCTCCGTATGACCGGCGAAGGGGCTGACTATGCAACTCTTACCAGCCTTGCACAAAAAGCATATGCTAAGATTCCCTGACACAATAGGCAGTGTATTCCCATCTTTGCGAGGTACAGAGGGGTTTAGTCCCATTCTTTATTGTAATGAGGATCCGGTCTCCACCGGGTCAAAAATAGTTCCTCATCGCGAAGCATTCCGTATCAGGTGCAGAGCTTTTCTGAAGAGGGACTATCCCGTCATATTGGATTATCAGATGAGAAAGCAAGGAAGCTGATTATTCCCTGCGACAGAGTTCGATCCCGATCCTGTCTCCCTGCGTGATTGCTTTTACCAGCGCTTTTGCAGCTGCAAGTTCTCCTTCCTCAGCACTCTCACGGATAGAAAAGGTTGCATCGGTAAGAAGTTTTTTTGCAAGAACCCGGGTCAGGTCATCAACAATCTCTGCCATTTTTGTGTCCGGACTACTCAGACGGCCAAGTGCCCGATCCCGTTCACGGATCCGCACGGTTTCAGCCCATGTGTGCAGTGCGGCGAGCAGGTCATCAGCAGATTTCCGGTTGAGGTGACGGAGGAAAACTTCGAGTTCCACCTCCACGAACTCACGAGCCCGCTCTGCCTCTGCATTCCGTGTGCTCATGGTCTGCTCATTTATCGTGCGCAGGTTATCGATAGAAAAAAGGCGGACACCGTCGATTGTCGATGCCCCGTCCTCGATATCATGGGGCTGGGC
>DATMWO010000248.1:0-4297 GCA_035562475.1 Methanoregula sp. | reverse complement strand
TTTTAATATGTTGTATCATTCTTCACCCCGGTGATCCAGGCATGAGCACCACGAACCTCGAGATATTTGATACTATGACCGATGACGATAAACACCAGTACCTGGAATTTCTTCTCTGGCATTACCGGGTTGTGGATGCATTCTGGTTTATCGCTGTTGCCGAACAGTACGGTCAGCCTGCTGCGGAAAAAGTCAACGAACAGGTATGGGGCCGTGTAGCCGGTATGGCAGCAAAAGATATTGTGAAACGGTTTACTATCACGGAAAAGGGACTATCTGGTTTTGTAAAGGCACTCCGTCATTTTCCCTGGGCGATGATAGTAGGATATGAAATCGATGAACGGGATGACGAAGTCCTCCTCTCCGTACCTTCCTGCCCGACGCAGGAAGCCCGGCTGAAACGGGGCCTGGGAGAATATGTCTGCAGGGAAATGCATCGTGCAGAATTTACAGGTTTTGCTCAGGAAATTGATCCACGGATATGCGTGGAATGCATCTTTGCCCCTCCCGATCCGCACCCCAAGGACATGTTCTGTACATGGCGGTTTTATCTCACCCCGTAAAGAGATCATTCGTTCCATGGTCTCTTTTTTTATCTGCCCGGTATTTTTAGTCCAACTCTTCGTTGAGGATCTCGTAAAATCTGGTTTTTGCAGATCGTTCCAGCCAGGGACGGTGACCGCAGTTTTCCAGAAGAATAAATCTGAAATTTTTTATCACGCGGGAAAGGGGAATTTGAACCCCGTCAGCAGGGTGGGGATCATAGTCCCCGTGAATTGCTACAACAGGGCAGTGGATGTGGGTACCGAGTGCTACAAGTTCCCCGCTTGTCCGCATTTCCTGTGCCTGTTTCCAGACATTTTCATAGATATCGTAGCGGTATTCAACCCCCTCGCTGGTATCAAGGAGGGGATCCCAGGTGTCGGCTGTATCGATAACCGTTCCCAATTCTGCAAAAATTCTGTTTTTGTCCCTGGTCTTCGGGTCATTCAGTTTTGTTGCCAGGGTGTCCAGAACCTCCCTGTCTTTTTGAGAAAGGCGGTTTAACCGGGTGTTCGTAATTCCGGCAGCACAGGCATCGTCAAACACTCCACTGCTCACAAGAATGAGTTTTTTAACCAGTGCCGGGTTTTTTGCCGTGACGATAAAACTCAGGATTGCCCCCCACGAGTGTCCTATCAGGGTGACCGGCAGGTCCCCCTGATCGGTCAGGACGTTTTTCAATTCTCTTACTTGTCCGGTTACTGTCTGTTCAGTCTGGAATGGTTCAATAACACCCTGCGACAGGGATATCTCGCGCGCTACTGGTGCCATTTCTCCTGCTGCACCCGGTCCCCCGTGGATAACTGCGACGGCAAAGGGTGCGTTGCCCCAGATCCTGCAATTGTTCATCGCTGTTTTTATTTCTGGTCAGGTCGGGAGATAAACTTGTCAGTTACCCCTTTTTTTTCCTGCACAGCCGCACAGGACAATCCCTGAGGTCATGTTTGAACTCATTGATATGTGATAAGTGAAAAACACCAGTAATGAGCGATGATTTCATCACCGGACTTTGTCTTGTTCGTTGTATTTTACCTCCTGATCAACGGGCTGGTATTTTTCTTCTATGCACATGACAAGATCAAAGCGAAAAATAACACGTGGAGAACTCCGGAAAACAGGTTGCTTTTTTTTGCCCTTTTCGGACCCTTCGGAGCCTGTGCTGCGATGCTGGTGTTCCGGCATAAGACCCGGAAAATGAAATTTTATCTGGTGCCGGTGTGTGCAATGCTTCACATTGTTTTGCTTACCTGGATTCTCCTGTATTTCGTACAGTAAAAAGACTGTTTCTTGCCTGGTAAAACACTGGTGAATATTGAGAAGGCTCCCCCACTACCATTAGTAATACTGCCTTTATGTACCGGGTCGGCGGTATCTGATATATCCACATTTCAAGTGCAGGGAAGAACTAAAAAAAAAGTTCATCGGACGGGAACAAAGATCTCGGTGATAATCTCTTCTGGTTTCACGAGCCGGGGATCATTGTGATATACCTCACGGATCGGACCGGAAATCCTGAGTCCCTGTGTCTCGATCCAGGCAAAAAGCAGATGATACGTTGACTCACAGGATTCGTACGGTCCCCGGTGAACCGTATGTACCATTTTCCCGCCGGGAAGCTCATAGACTTTCATCTCCCGTGTACCCTTTACTGTCCCGGAAACCGGCCATGCAACCTCGACCGTGGCGGTTCCCTTCTCGTTCGCCTCCATCACTGCTTCCGGAGTAGTCTCGTGACAAAGAAAGATGGGGGCTCCCCTAATCTGGATCTTTTTCCCGACCGTGAATTCATAGATCTTCATCAGGAGTTCCGGGATCAGCAGGTAGGTCCCGGTCTTTTTCATGCCCAGCACTTGCTGGGCTGGGACTTCAACGATGGTGATATCATTCATGGTGAGCACCATACCACCATGAACGACATACTTTATTGGCTTATTCCTTGCGAAGGGTGAAAATAACCTGGTACATTTCAAACCATGCTTCTTTAATACCGGGCTTTGCCATACACTCTTTGAATGCGAACCAACCGGCATCACTATTTTCTGGATCTGGCAACGCGGTGTGCGCACCAGGGCACCTGCCTGCGGCGTAACTTCGGGGCAATAATCGTTGATGAATACAATACAATCGTGTCCACGGGATATACGGGAGCCCCGCGAAAACAGATGGATTGTACAGAACTCAATACCTGCTGGAGAAAAGACCATAATATCCCCTCAGGTTCCAACTATGAGCGGTGCCGGAGTGTTCATGCCGAGATGAATGCCCTCCTCCAGGCAGGAAAGAACGCACGGGGATGCACGCTCTATCTTGCCGGATTTGATGTTGATACCGACGACCTGACCCAGATCTGGCCCTGTTTTCTCTGCTCAAAGATGATCGTGAACAGCGGTATTACCAATGTTATCTTACGGAACACCCGGGATACCTACCGGGAAATGGATCCGATGGTGCTTTACCAGATGCGGAGCAGGGAAGCGCTTGGCGACGATGCGAAGTAAGGATGTGCGTCTTTTTCGGATTTAATCAACCTCTCATGCAGAGTGCAGGAAATGAATGGCGCGATTTGAACCAGGTCGCTTATCACCCAAAGTCTGCATTCGAATTCCCCGACCTGATGCCAGTTACCGGTGATATGAAGGTGACTTGGCAAGATATCTCATTGTGATCAGCAGAGACTTTTGATACAAGGAGTAAATCCGAAGCAAAATGAGAAAAAGGAAAAATTTTTTGAAATTAGAACCGGGGTTTCCGGTGTTTCGGCAGGCAATCCCTGCAATATACTGGCCTGCCCTCGGTTGGCTTGAATGGCACTTCGCATTCTTTGCCACAGTCTGAACAGGTTACTTTCGTCATTTCTCTTGGACCGGAGTCCCTTGGGCCGTAGTTTTTCGGGCCGCCATAATTGCTTGAACCATACATGGTATTACTCATACAGTATAAAACTGTGCAAATCTATACGCCGCCCGAGCATAAGAACCTCTCTATTGCAGCCCCTTCAGGTCCTGCCGAAGATTTGGAGGAAATGCGTGCACCGTGACTCAACTACTATCCTATTTAAACGCGATTTCCAATTATTTGTCCTGGTTCCCTGGCAGTGGCGGACATTATGGTGCCGGCCCCTTGTTAAAAAAAGAATGGATCCTGTAAAGATCTGTTTTCGATAAGGTCTATGTGCAGGCTGATATTTTCGAATTGAAGCCCAGGAAATTACCAAATACCCCGTGAAGATCGTGCCCGCGCGGGTTGTACTGAATGGTTTACCGCAGGATTGCATATCTGCATTAATCCTACTGCGATTACCTTTGCAGAGCCGGACATATCCGGTAACGGATGATGGTAACATTTCCCAAGCATTCGTTATTTATTCCTTTCTTGTCTCATGGTAGATGGATACCAGCGAGAGGCTGATCAGGTTCAGGGTTGTGGCAGCATACCACAGGTAGAGTTCAAAGGGGGTGAGTGTGGTGATCCATCCTGACCAGAGCATGGCGCAGATGATCCCAAACGTAAGAAGCGTATCGATTGCCAGAAAGACCATCGGTTTATTAAAAATCCGTCCTGCCTGGGCAATGGTGCAGTATTCAAACGGTGCCGGGCGGTGGATGAGGTCAAGTGTTGATCGGCCGATATTCATCAGGAGATCGGCGGCTGCCCAGAAAATAACCAGCCACCCAAAGACCACAAGAAAAAGGTCATCGGCTGCACCTGCCCGGATAGCTGCTACACCAAAAAGCAGCTTAAAAAAGCAAAAGGG